>NZ_JBNJOH010000048.1:0-32330 GCF_050113735.1 Vibrio sp. TRT 2004
TTGGTGCAGCAAGTGGTACGAAGAATATTTATGAAGCCTGTTCTATCGATGGTTCAGGAGAATGCGGCAAAGTGACGTCTCGTGAAATAACAGGATTTATTGGTGGTGTCGGTGGGGGAACCGTTGGTGGAAATGTGGCCGCCACACTTTGAAGTTGGCTCAAGGAAGTTCGTCAATCAATTAGTCTCTAAACCTAAGCCAGAAGCGACAAAGCTGTTTAACCGTTATATCGATTCGTACCGAACGTGCTACCAGCAAAACAAAGCGCAAGGTGCAGAGAAGGCTAGGGCTATGTGTGCTTATAAGACAACACGGCTCTTTGGTTAATAAATCTGTGAATAATGGTCGCAGGCTTAACGTGGACGTAAGTGCGACCATATAAGAGGTGTATGACTATAAACTATCAATAATGCTAAATGCACGGTATTCATCAAATGCGAATTGGTCTGTCATACCACTGAGATAATCTTGAATAAGGCGGACTCTAAAATAGAACTCCCAATTCTCGTTTGGTGACTCTATAGGTAGTTTGGAAAGGTGTTTTGCTTCTAATGCCTTTTTATATGCTTGAATGTGTTTCTGTGGTAGCTTTTTAAACAACCTAGATTCATACAATGGTGCTTTCTTATTAGCTGTGACGATTAAATCGAACTTTTCTTTATCTAATTCAAGTAGTGGCTTGTATGTATCAAGTAGTCCCTTGATTATTTGATAGCCCTGTAACTCGCGAGCCTCAACTTCTTTATGGCAAAAGGCGTACTTGGCAGCGACATTTTTTAGAGTTTTTAACAGTGCATGTAATTCGCTGTGATCTTCTAGTAATGCTCGATTAAACCGTCCACTATAGATATCTTCAATGTTTGCTATGAAAATGCGACTAGCATGAGGAACGAGTTGGCCACCGATGACTACGCGCATCATGACAAAAAACAAGGTGTCTGGGCTTCCCTTTGCTTTTTCTTCAGCCTCTTCAATAATAGAAGTCATCAAGTTCTCATGGCTATCGACACATAGAGCTTTTTGGGCTGACGGGTATTCATCTATTAAAGCAGATTTTAGGGTTTCAATATCCAAGATACCTTTCTCTACGGCATCTTCTAAGTCGGCTAAACCATAAGATATGTCATCTGCGGCCTCCATTATGTAAGAAAAGGGAGAGCGGCAATGCGTATCAATCTCTAGTGCTTGGCATAGGTCAGTGATATAGGGTTGCTCACTCAAATAATACCCAACTTTTTTTCTTAAGTAGCCTAGAGGGGCTGATTGAGATACAGGGGCTGCTTCGTCACCTCTACGTGTATATTTTAATATTCCGGACACTTGGCTATGTGTAAGGCAGAGATTGAGAATGGAATGAACAAGACGGATCGCTTGCGCATTCCCTTCAAAGCTAGATAAGTCTCTAAGCATTGATTCGTTTAAGTCTAATTCCAAGCTGGATAGAAGCTTAGGTAAGTTTTGTTCAAACCAATCATTAATAGCTTTTTCTCCAAAGTGGCCGAACGGAGGGTTGCCGATATCATGCATCAAACAAGACATCTCGACTATAGATTCAATATGCCTTTCTATACCGTCTAACCCAAATTCGATTAGTTCTTCAGGGGTTAATAGTTCGTAGACTTTTTGAATTATGTATCTGCCGTTTTGTTGAACTTCTAATGAGTGTGTCAGCCTACTTCTGACTGAAGCATTTCGCTCTAATGGGAAAACTTGCGTTTTTTGTTGCAATCTCCTTATTGCAGCAGAATTAATTATCCGGCCTCTATCACTTTCAAAGTTATATAAGTAACACTCTTCAGAAGCACTCCATGAGCCTATGTAATGGTAGCTTCTTAGAAAACGGACTTTCTTTTTAAAATTAACTGACATGTATAGAACCTCACTGGAGTGTGTGAGGTTGAAGGTATTCGTCAGAGTTAATTTATTGAAGTGCTGTGTATTATATTTGAGAAATGGAGCGTAATTGGTTTGTAATAAAGAAAACTATCATTCAGATAAAAGAGACTTAGTATACAAAAAGGGCGATAACTCAAAGAGTTATCGCCCTTTCCAAACGTTTGGTGGAGCTGGCGGGAGTTGAACCCGCGTCCAAAAACCATTCATCATTGGTACTACATGCTTAGTCGATCTTTAAATTCACCAAGTACCTGCGAACCGACACGCCAGTAAGTGACTATCCTGAATTATAATTCGCCGTTCATCTCTCAGGCGGGAGAATCCGGGCTAGCGCGTTTGGGTTTGATCCCTCGTTGGTCCCCGTCTTACGTGCGGAAGCTAGGGCGAGAGAGCTCTGAGCAGGGTATTAAGCTGCTAGTGCGTAGTTTTCGTCGTTTGCGACTATTTTTTTGCGGCTTTTTACGTGGCCAACCGCCCCACGGCATGCACCTCAGACTGCAAAATTCCTGTCGAATCCTAAATCAGCCCCAAGTGTTCTTCGCATAGTACCAGAAAAGTGTTACCTGTCTAGACTTGTGCGTTTAAGTGCTCAATATTAGCGCAGTGAGCTCTTCATTACGCGCGCTTTTTCGCGTGCCCAATCTTTTTCTTTAAGATCATCACGTTTGTCGTGCAGTTTCTTACCTTTGGCGACACCAATCTTCATCTTGACCCAAGAACGTGACCAATAGAGTGATAGTGCAGCCAGAGTCATACCTTCACGGTTAATACGACCCATCAGGTTGTCGAGTTCACGACGACTAAGCAGCAGTTTACGAACGCGAGTAGGGTTAGCCACCACGTGAGTAGACGCTTGGTTTAACGGAGTAATAGTCATGCCACTAACAAAGGCTTCACCATCGCGCATAAACACGTAGCTTTCTGCGATGTTAGTTTTGCCCTGACGAAGTGACTTAACTTCCCAGCCTTGAAGCTCCATACCTGCTTCTATTTCATCATCGATAAAATATTCGTGGCGAGCTTTCTTGTTGACAGCGATGGTATTGCTACCCGCTTTTTGTTTGGATTTTTTCTTTACCATAGTGGGTGCATTATACGGCTAGGATTTGACTTAGGAAATCCCTTTATTTGCGCTTAGTGCAAATAAAAGTAAAATTGCACCATGCTTGAGGTTCAGGCGGATGTTATGAGGAGTCAATATGAAGCAAGTCAGCCGTTCTGCGTTGGTATCATTTAGTGCAGAACAGATGTTCGATCTGGTGAATGATGTGGCGAGTTACCCAGAATTTTTGCCAGGGTGCTCGGGTTCACGTGTGATTGAATCGAGCTCAGACGCGATGGTCGCTTCTGTTGATGTTGCAAAAGCAGGGATTAGTAAAACGTTCACGACTTCTAATGAGTTAGTTAAGGGTGAGGCTATCATCATGAATTTGGTTGATGGGCCATTTAAAACGCTGAAAGGCGGCTGGTTTTTTACCCCTTTAGATGAAAAAGCGTGCAAAGTTGAATTGAAGCTGGAATTTGAGTTTTCAAGCAAGATGATTGAAATGGCCTTTGGTAAGGTGTTTAACGAGCTGACCAACAATATGGTTAATGCATTTACCAAGCGCGCAAAACAGGTTTACGTAGCTTATGAGTATTGAGTCAGACATGATTCATGTTGAGGTGGTATACGCACTGCCTCATGAACAGCGTATATTCACGCTGGTGGTTAAAGAAGCGATGACAGTAGAAGAGATCATCGTTCAGTCAGGTGTGCTTGAGCTGTACCCAGAAATCGACTTAAGCAAGAACAAGGTCGGGGTGTTTAGTCGCAACGTTAAGTTGGATTCAACTGTTCAGGATAAAGATCGTATTGAGATTTACCGCCCGCTACTCGCTGATCCAAAAGAGATTCGTCGCAAAAGAGCTGAACAGGCGAAAGCGGCTGGAAGTGCTGACCCTGTTACTGGCGGTAAGAAAAATCCGCTCAGGAAAGAGGCTTAGGGAAAACGAGCTTCGTTCTCAAATGACTCCCTCAAAAACAAAAAGGGTTGGCACTGACTGCCAACCCTTCAAAAATCTTCCCGCTTTTTGCTAGTTGATGCTTTCGAAGAAGTCTGAGCTCGCAGGAAAGTCACCAGCAACGTCAACCAACTGACCGTTGTCATTGAAATTGACGATGAGATTTTTTTGTACTGAGTCGTTATGGCCTTCGGTGTGGTGGTAGATGTAATACCATGTATCTGGGTAGCCGTTCTCGACTAGCATTGGTGAACCCATAACGTAGCGTACTTGTTCTTTGGTCATACCAAACTTCAACTGTTCGACTGCACTTTGCTCAACATAGTTGCCTTGGTTGATATCAATACGGTATACCAGCTTTTCGAGAAGGGAGCAGCCTGTCAGCATTGTCATAGCGAGTGGTACAGCGATAAGCCACTTTTTAAATTGCATACTTAAAATTCTTGTAACAGATAAAATTTAAACTCAGCCGATAATAAACAAGCTAAGCGCCAAAGTAAAAAGCTGTGAGCATTTTGAATTGTTTCAGACCATGATTTTTGAATTTGGTTGCAAACTAGAGCCAAAATTTATCAAAAAAGATAAATCTGGCTCGTTAGAGGAGGGGTTATGCAGCGATCAAGAGTTCTTTGGCATTGGCGAGTGTAGAGTCAGTGATTTCACTTCCTCCAAGTAGTCGTGCTAGTTCGGTAACGCGTTGTTCATCATCTAGGCGGCGCATTTGAGTTTCTGTTTTACCTGCTTTGGTTTGTTTGGCCACAAATAGCTGCTGATGACCACAACCTGCCACTTGCGGTAAGTGGGTAACACATAGCACTTGGGTTGATTCCCCCAGTTTACGCAGCATTTTACCAACTACCGCCGCGGTTGGTCCGCTGATGCCAACGTCTACTTCATCAAAGATAAGACTTGGTGTATCCACCTTCTGTGCGGTGATGACCTGAATAGCCAAAGAAATTCGTGACAGTTCGCCACCTGAAGCAACTTTGGCGATAGGTTGCATTGGCTGACCTGGGTTTGTTGATACAACAAAACAAACACTGTCCATACCCAGTGGTGATGGGTGAGTTCCTTCGCTGCTGACTTCAATCTGGAACTGGGCTTTTTCCATGCTAAGTTCATGCATGCTAGCTGTGATCAGTTTGTTTAGCTCTTTGGCATAGCGGTTACGCGATTTATTTAACTTCTCTGAAGAGGTTAAAAATGACTGGTATTTATCGCTAACTTCTTGCTCAAGCTCTTCTAGACGCTCATCAGAACAATCTAATGCTTCAATCTGTGCGAGCAGGTCTTGATGGTGAGCGAACAGTTCTTCGGGTAATACATGATGTTTGCGAGCCATCGACATAACTTTAGAAAAACGTTCTTCAACGTAAGCCATACGTGCAGGGTCGACATCAATACAATCGAGGTAGTTTCGCAGCTCACTGTTCGCTTCTTCTAGCTGAATTATCGCTTCTGCAATCATATTTGGCAGCTCAGCCAGTTTTTCGTCCAGTTCCGCTAGTTGGATTAGGGAGTGATTGGCTGATTGCAAAATACCAAGCGCGTTAACTTCTTCACCTTCGTAAATAAGCTCGATAGCTTGCTGACAGGTTGAGGCAAGCTCGCCGCTGTTGGATAGGCGTTTGTGTTCTTGTTCGAGTTGTTCATATTCATCCTCGCCAAGAGAGAGTTCGTTTAGCTCTTTGATTTGGTATTCCAAGAGCTGTTTTTGCGCTAGGTTAGTAGCGCTGTTCTCTTTTAGTTGTTTGAGATTGTTGTCGGCTTGTCGCCATGCTTGGTAGGCATTGCGTGTGCTTTTCAGCAGCGCAGTGTGACCTGCATACTGATCAAGCATTGCCATCTGATACTCGCTCTTCATCAATTGATGGTGTGCATGTTGACCATGGATGTTGATCAATAACTGGCCCAAAGATTTGAGTTGCGAAAGAGGAACTGGGCTGCCATTGATGAACGCACGTGAACGACCTTCTTTACTGATAATACGGCGTAAAATGCAGTCGCTACCGTCGAGAAGATCATTGTCTTCCAACCAGCGCGTTGCGTTGATATTGTTCTCTAGGGAGAAAGCAGCACTGACTTCTGTTTTCTCTTCTCCCTGACGTACCATGCCGGCTTCAGCGCGCCCCCCTAAACATAACCCGAGAGCATCTATCGCGATGGACTTACCTGCGCCCGTTTCGCCAGTGATGGTTGTCATTCCTTTGGATAGCTCTAGCTGTAGAGACTTAACAATTGCGAAATTATTAACACTTAGATGAGCCAGCATTTTATGTACCTGTTTAAATGAACAATACTGTATAAGAAAACAGTATATACTGTTTCTTTATACAGTAAAGATGCTGGTGAAAATTTTTGTGAGCAAGCGCGAACTTCGCTGCCGGATATCTAGAAAGAATTTGTTTCGTAGGAGATGCAATAAATCCACCCGGCTAAACAAAAAAGGGCTGACGCGCTACGCCAACCCTCCAATATTGCTAGTTATTTAAAACAATCTGCTCGACCATCCCAGCTTGTTTCGTAACACATGATAGTAGCTATAGTCTTTTGGATGGATGAGTTTGAGAATATTGGGGCTTTGATAGATGTGTACTTCATCGCCAGGAGAGACTGGAAGTGAAACCTGACCATCACAGCCGACTTCTTGGGTTCCGCGGTTATCTGGCGCCACAACCAATTTGATTCGGCGGTTTCCGTCAACCACTAGTGGTCGGCTTGATAGTGTATGTGGGAACATCGGAACGAGTGAAATAGCATTCAAGCTTGGAGATAAGATTGGACCACCACCGGATAGAGAATAGGCCGTTGAACCGGTAGGGGTTGATACGATCAGACCATCAGCTCGAAGTGAGAAGGCAAAGCTATCATCAATGTAGACTTCAAACTCAATCATATGTGCCACTTGGCCGGGGTGGAGTACGGCTTCATTCAGTGCTGCGTTGTGGCTTTTTACTTGCCCGTGGCGATGGACTTCAGCTTCGAGTAAGAATCGTTGCTCTTCAATAAACTCACCAGCAAGCACTTTCTTTAGCGCCGCCTGGAAATCCTCTGGGTTGAGGTCGGTTAGGAAGCCGAGATTACCGCGGTTTACTCCGATCACTGAGATATCGAATCGTGATAGCACTCGTGCGGCGCCGAGCATGTTTCCGTCACCGCCGACGACAATGGCAAGGTCGGCAATGCGGCCAAGTTGTATCAGACTGGCGAAGTCATCCTTAGGAATATCGTCGAGAATCTCGCAAAGACGGTCATCGATATACACCTTATAACCTTCAGCTTGAAGCCAGGTATAGAGCTCTTTATGCGTTGCTATTGCTTGCTGATCTCTGGGTTTACCAATGATGGCGATCACTTCAAAAGGTTTTTTCATAGGTTTTCCGCACCAAATAGGCTTGATTCGACAATCTTCATCCCCATAATAATGGCAAGTTAGCTATTTATGCGAGTTTTTGTGTATTCCGATACGATAAACGTGAAGTGTTGGGTACCAATAAATATGAAGTCTGGAGATATCATGAGCAACGAAGAAAACAAGATCAAAGATGAAGAACTACAACAGCAAGCAGAGCTAGAAGCGGAAGTTGTAGGCACTGACGCTGATATCGAGTGGAACGAAGAGGAAACAGAACTAGACGAGCAAGAGGCAAAGATCGCTCAACTAGAAGCTGCGTTGCTTTCGAGTGAAGCTAAAGTTAAAGAGCAGCAAGATAGCGTTCTTCGTGCTAAAGCTGAAGTTGAAAACATGCGTCGTCGCACTGAAACTGAGATCGATAAGGCTCGTAAGTACGCACTAAACAAGTTTGCGGAAGAGTTACTCCCTGTTATCGATAACCTAGAGCGTGCGATTCAAGCCGCAGATACTGAAAATGAAGTGATTAAACCACTTCTTGAAGGTGTTGAGCTGACGCATAAAACGTTTGTCGATACCGTTTCTAAGTTTGGTTTGAAAGAGATCAATCCTGAAGGCGAAACGTTCAACCCAGAATTGCATCAAGCGATGTCGATTCAAGAAAGTCCAGATCATGAATCAAACACAGTCATGTTTGTAATGCAGAAAGGTTATGAACTGAACGGTCGTGTTGTGCGCCCTGCAATGGTAATGGTTGCTAAGTAAATTCTGACCTGTAGAACGACTTTTGTATCAAAAGAGAGGCGTAGCCTCTCTTTTTTTATGGTCAAAACCGGATTTCATACTGCCACACAAGGTGTTGATTTAGTGAATTATCCTTAGATAAAAGTGTAACCGAAAATTAATTTCTGATTAGAAACTTGTAACATTATCGTAAACAAAAGCTTTATTTTGTTACTTCTGTGTGTATTATGTGCGAACTCCACCATGAAAAGTGGCGGAATAATCTATAAAAACATAATTAATAAACACAACATTCTGGAGATGGATGATGGATAAATCGCTTTCAAGCAAGATTTTTGTAGGCTTGTTTGCTGGTCTTCTGATCGGTACGGCAATCCAGTACTTATTTAGTGGAATTGCTATTTTTGATACTTACCTTCTTGGTGCCGCTGAAGGCGCTGGTGGTATGTTTGTATCGTTGATCAAACTACTTGTAGTGCCTTTAGTATATGTGTCAATCGTATGTGGTATTGTCGATCTAAAAGACATCACCGCATTTGGTCGTCTTGGTGGTAAAACTTTTGCTCTTTACATTATCAACACCATTATCGCGATCGCAGCAGCTCTGACCGTTGGTATGATTTTCCAACCAGGTGCTGATGCCAACCTAGCTGGTACTATCTCAGAGAGCGTTAAGCTAACGACAACTGAAACACCAGATATTTTCTCTCTAGTCGTCAACATTGTACCAAGCAACCCTGTACAGGCTTTTGCTAACGGTGACATGCTACAAATCATCTTCATGGCGATTCTGACTGGACTTGCTATTCAAGCGCTTGATTCACGCGGTGGCCCTGCTATCCGTACCTTCAAGATGGCTAATGAAATTATGATGAAGCTTGTTGGTCTTGTCATGAGCCTAGCACCATACGGTGTATTTGCTCTGATGATTCAACTAGGCGCGACTCTAGACGCAAAAACGCTTATGTCTGTTGCGGGCTATGTAGCACTCGTTGTGACAATGCTAGTATTCTGGATTTTCATCTTCTACCCAATGGCGGTAGGCATTGCAACGGGGACGTCTCCAAAGGTATTCCTCCGTGCGACGCGTGAGCAGATTCTGTTCTCACTATCAACAGCAAGCTCTAACGCAACGATTCCAGTAACAATGCGCACCCTAACTGAGAAACTAAACGTTTCTAAATCGGTTGCAGGTTTTGGTGTACCACTAGGTGCAACGATGAACATGTCTGGTGTGTCTATTTACATCGCATTGGCAACTATCTTCGTCGCTAACGCATTTGGTCAGCCAATCAATACAGCTGATGTGTTTACTCTAGGTCTAACTATCCTGCTTCTATCGATTGGTGCGGGTGGTGTACCAGGTGGCGGTGTTGTTATGGTTGGTGTTCTACTTCACCAACTAGGTCTTCCACCAGAAGGTCTAGCAATTATCGCAGCGGTTGACCGTATCAACGATATGTTCTGTACCTCTTCAAACGTAGTAGGCGACACAGCGGTGAACACCATTGTTGCAAAAAGCGAAGGCGAAATCGGGAAAGACGAAGTTGAAACTGATGCAAAACCTGCTCAAGCAAACGCGTAATCTTAATTGATGAAAGTAGAGCGAGGCCAAGTGCCTCGCTTTTTTTATATTTCATTCTTGCTCCTGCTCATTTATCTAATCTTTTTCTATTTTTTTTTGTTTTGTCCCTTGAAAAGAGATTTGGCGCCCTTATCTATTGGGCATAAGAGAAGCAAACATAATTATTTTTGTTTGTGAGCAAGGGTTGAAACCCGATTCTCAGTCCCCACATAGGGGATATAGCAAAACGAAAATAGAAATTTATTCGGAGATAGCCTGATGGGTAAAATCATTGGTATTGACTTAGGTACTACAAACTCATGTGTTGCTGTACTAGACGGCGACAAACCACGCGTAATCGAAAACGCAGAGGGTGAGCGTACCACAGCGTCAGTAATTGCATACACAGATGGTGAGACGCTAGTAGGTCAACCTGCGAAACGTCAAGCAGTTACTAACCCAGAAAACACGCTATTTGCAATCAAGCGTTTGATCGGTCGTCGTTTTGAAGACGAAGAAGTACAACGTGACATCGAAATCATGCCATACAAAATTGTTAAGGCTGACAACGGTGATGCTTGGGTAGAAGCGAAAGGCCAAAAAATGGCAGCTCCTCAAGTTTCTGCTGAAGTACTTAAGAAAATGAAGAAAACGGCTGAAGACTTCCTAGGTGAGGAAGTAACTGGCGCAGTTATCACAGTACCTGCTTACTTTAACGATGCTCAGCGTCAAGCAACTAAAGATGCTGGCCGTATCGCAGGTCTAGAAGTTAAACGTATCATCAACGAACCAACAGCAGCAGCTCTAGCTTACGGTCTAGACAAGTCTGGCGGCGACCGCACTATCGCGGTATACGACCTTGGTGGCGGTACTTTCGATATCTCTATCATTGAGATTGATGAAGTTGAAGGCGAGAAAACATTCGAAGTTCTAGCAACTAACGGTGACACTCACCTAGGTGGTGAAGACTTTGATAACCGCATGATCAACTACCTAGTGGATGAGTTCAAGAAAGAGCAAGGTATCGATCTTAAGAAAGATCCTCTAGCAATGCAGCGTGTTAAAGAAGCGGCAGAAAAAGCGAAAATTGAGCTTTCTTCTACGACTCAAACTGACGTAAACCTACCTTACGTTACTGCGGATGCGACTGGTCCTAAGCACATGAACGTTAAAGTGACTCGTGCGAAACTAGAATCTCTAGTTGAAGACCTAGTACAACGCTCACTTGAGCCGCTAAAAGTTGCTCTAGCAGATGCTGACCTATCGGTTAACGATATCACTGACGTTATCCTAGTTGGTGGTCAGACTCGTATGCCTATGGTTCAAGCTAAGGTTGCTGAGTTCTTTGGTAAAGAAGCGCGTCGTGACGTTAACCCAGACGAAGCAGTAGCAATGGGTGCTGCAGTTCAGGGTGGTGTACTTGCTGGTGAAGTGAAAGACGTACTTCTACTAGACGTTACTCCTCTGTCTCTAGGTATTGAGACTATGGGCGGCGTAATGACTAAACTCGTTGAGAAGAACACGACTATCCCAACTAAAGCGAACCAAGTTTTCTCTACAGCAGAAGACAACCAGAACGCGGTAACTATTCACGTTCTTCAAGGTGAGCGTAAGCAAGCAATGTACAACAAGTCTCTAGGTCAATTTAACCTAGAAGGCATTCAGCCTGCGCCACGTGGCATGCCACAAATTGAAGTAACTTTCGACCTAGATGCGGATGGTATCCTTCACGTATCAGCGAAAGATAAGCAGACTGGTAAAGAACAGAAGATCACTATCCAAGCTTCTGGCGGTCTGAGCGATGAAGAAATCGAGAAAATGGTTCAAGAAGCAGAAGCTAACAAAGAAGCGGACAAGAAGTTCGAAGAACTAGCAAGTGCTCGTAACCAAGCTGACCAAATGATTCACGGTACTCGAAAGCAAGTAGAAGAAGCGGGTGACGCTCTACCAGCTGAAGAGAAAGAGAAGATTGAAGCAGCGATCTCTGAACTAGAAGACGCTCGTAAAGGCGAAGACAAAGAAGCGATTGATGCTAAAGTACAAGCGCTTATGGCTGCGGCTCAGAAGCTAATGGAAATTGCTCAACAGCAAGCACAAGCTCAACAAGCAGGTGACGCTGGTGAACAGTCTAAGCAAGATGACGACGTAGTTGACGCAGAGTTCGAAGAAGTGAAAGAAGACAAGAAGTAATTCTTGAATCTGATTTAACTTGAATATGATGCGGGCGTTTGAGGAAACTCATACGCCCGTATGTTTGTAAATTATGTCCATCTAACTAAAAGTGTCTTTTTAGCGCGAAGTCGTTAAAATTCAGAGCCATTAGTTAGATCGATATAACACCAAGCGGTGTTGACCGTTTGCAGTAATAAATTTGGTGACGAGAAACATGTCAAAACGTGATTTTTACGAAGTATTAGGCGTAAGCCGCGATGCATCAGAGCGTGATATTAAAAAGGCGTACAAGCGCCTAGCAATGAAGTTCCACCCGGATCGCAATCAGGGTGATGAGAGCGCCGCAGATAAGTTTAAAGAAGTAAAAGAAGCGTATGAAATCCTGCTCGATCCACAAAAGAAAGCAGCTTACGACCAGTATGGTCATGCGGCCTTTGAACAAGGTGGTATGGGCGGTGGCGGCTTTGGTGGCGGCGGCGCAGATTTCGGTGACATCTTTGGTGACGTATTTGGCGACATCTTTGGTGGTGGTCGTCGTGGCGGTGGTCAGCAACGTGCGCAGCGTGGTGCAGATCTACGCTACAACATGGAGTTGTCGCTAGAAGAAGCGGTTCGTGGTGTCTCGAAAGAAATTGATGTCCCTACACTTGTTCACTGTGACTCTTGTGAAGGTAGCGGTGCGAAAAAAGGCACTTCTGCTGAGACATGTGGTACCTGTCACGGCCACGGCCAAGTGCAAATGCGCCAAGGTTTCTTCGCGGTTCAACAAACCTGTCCTACCTGTCATGGTAAAGGTAAGATCATCAAAGACCCATGTAACGTATGTCATGGCCAAGGTCGCAAACAGAAAACCAAAACTCTTAATGTTAAGATTCCTGCTGGCGTGGATACAGGTGATCGCATCCGCTTGTCTGGTGAAGGTGAAGCTGGAGAAATGGGTGCACCAGCCGGTGATCTATACGTTCAGGTTCACGTGAAAGAGCACCATATCTTCGAACGTGACGGCAACAACTTGTACTGTGAAGTTCCGGTTAGCTTTGCTATGGCAGCGCTAGGCGGCGAGGTTGAAGTCCCTACACTGGATGGTCGTGTTAATCTGAAAGTACCGTCAGAAACTCAAACCGGCCGTATGTTCCGTATGCGTGGTAAAGGTGTTAAGGGTGTTCGCGGTGGCGGTATTGGTGATCTTATCGTTAAGCTTGTGGTGGAAACGCCAGTTAACCTAAGTTCTCGTCAAAAAGAGCTGCTTAAAGAGTTTGAAGAATCATGTGGTGGTGAAGCTGCGACAAAGCACAAGCCTAAGTCTGAAGGCTTCTTCAACGGAGTGAAAAAGTTCTTTGATGACCTAACCAGCTAATGGTTTTATTCAACTGTAAAAGCCTGCCTCCGCGCAGGCTTTTTTTATTGCCAGCATTTTATTGGGCTGTACTCTCCAGCCTGATTTAGGCTGAGGGATTGGTACCTTTCTCCACCGCACTCGTCGCTCGTCTGAGAGTGAGTTGGGTGGGCTTTTATGGTGTAGCGGTTTTCTGCCGCTGATATCGAGAAAGAAAACTGACGGGCATTGGTTTTACACCAAGCGCAGTCGCCATCTGGCAGCACATTTTCGGCTGCCAATGCGTAACTTCCCCGATACTGACGCTCCAGTTCGAGCTGAATTTTCGCCAAGTCACTAATGGCTGCAGCGCGATGTGCCTTGAGAATTTGGCTCTGATAGTTTGGATAGAGAATCGAGGCAAAAATGGTTACCAGCATGACGACGACTAATAACTCGATCAATGTCATACCCCTTGGTCTAATGTTGCTCGTTTTTGAATACGTCATTTGAATCTGCTTCTAGTCTTATTATTTGTTTATTTTCATAATCTTATGGACTGTTAAGGTCACTTCAAGAATGGTTGTGCATAGACATTGATTTACATGATGAAGTGGAAAACGTCTCTCGGCTTTACTCTGCTTGAGCTACTCATTTGGCTGATTTTAATGGCCTTACTCATGTCAGCAGCAATTCCGAGTATGTTGCAGATGAGTCATGCTCTTCAGATGAAGCGTGTGGCGAATGAGCTAAAGGGGTTTATGATGCAGAGCCGTTCTGAGGCGATCGCAAGGAATCAAGATCTCTGGGTTCACATTACTGACCTCGGTTCTGAACAGCAAGCGGGGTTATGGCGAATAACCTTGACGGATTCACAGGTTGTCGACAGTGGGGAAACCATACTCTTAATTGACGGTCGCACGTTTGCTTCGATAAAACTGAGTTGGAATTACACTAGGGACAGAATCCGATTTTATGGGGTACGTGGTCGAGTTGAGAACGGCAGTTTTGAATTCTATGTCGAGGGGGAAAGCGATCATAAGTTGCGGCTAAAGAGTTCATTTTTTGCCAATAGGGTGGTGGTTTGCGCTGAAGGAGCCGAGCGTTTTGGTTATGCGGCTTGTTAGCAACAACACTCAGTATGGTTCGGCAATGATTGAAATACTGGTGGCGTCATTGATGGGCGTGATGACGTTAGGTGTCGTCGGCTCAATTCTTTTGGCAAGTCTGCAAATTACTGAGCATAGAGGTGAGCGTTTACTTCTTGTCGACAGTATAGAAAGTGTCATGCTGCACATTAAGCAGGATATAAAACGTGCAGGATTCAATGATGCACGAGGAGTGTCGGTTAGGCTTGTTGGTAGTACCAAAACCATCTATGTGAATCCTGACAGTCAACAGCTTGGTTATGTCTATCGAGCGGCGTCTTCTGCTGAAGAGCTATTTCGCAATGTATTTTTTAAGTATTACGTTTCAACCACTTCGTTAGTCGGTCAGCTGAAAATATGCGAGAAGCATACGTCTGCACCTTTAGGTATCTCTTCAGCGGCTGAATCAGGTTTACTCGGTAACTGTTATAGCCTTTTCGATCCCAAACTTATCTCTGTCTCTGAATTCGAAGTCTCAACGGAAGTCACTGGTGAACACGCAAGTGCTAGTCAGCTTGTTTCTGTTCGCTTAGCCGGTCAGCTAACTCAAGCGCCGGAGGTAAATTACTCCTCTCAGATAACTGTGCGAGTAAGGAACGAATAGTGAAGCAGAAAGGCATAGTGACATTAATTTTGAGTAGCGTGTTACTGACAGCGGCTTTAGGTGTGTCTATGGGGCTTTTTAGAGGGGTATTTTTTCACATTAAACAGGCACAGAATCAGATTAAATTAAGTCAAACACACTGGTTAGTTGAAGGGGGAATCGAGTGTGCCTTTGCCCGAATAAAGCGACACCCGAATGTGCTAGTTCTATCATCGCTTGTAGAAAGAGAGGAGCTGTTCAATGATTGTCTGACAGCGATGGAATTAGATGAGTTATTGATTGAGCCGCTAGGTAGCCAACGTTTTGTTATTCGAGCTACAAGGCGAAATTATGGTATCAGCAGGCGTTTTTATTATGGTGAGCAAACCACTGATGAGACCATACAGTCTGTAATAATCCATCCTAACGCGGAAAACACTGTGATTCGCTGGCTAAATGGAGGTTGGAATGCGGAATAGGCAAACTGGCTTTAGCCTTATCGAAGTTCTTATTACGATGTTGCTAAGTGGAATGACTTCATTGGCGTTGGTGCAACTTCAGGTATACATAGAGCAGAGAGCCGAGTTTGCGGTGGATAGCGTGACAGCATTAAGTCTCGCTGAGCAGAAAACCGAGCGGCTAAGACGTCACGCTGGTTTTCTAGGTGTGAGTTCATTAGCTAGCGGCACCGATTCCAGCTCACACTCAAAATTCCAATTGGCGTGGCAAATTCAGAGTATGTCGTGGTCATCTTCAGTAAACCTTAAACAAGTCGAAGTGTATGTTGAATGGCATGACCGACTAGGTCAGCCCCAAATGGTTACCCTGAAGACGATGTTTTCTGATTAACAATACGCATGCTGTATTAGTTTCATATCCATGTCGTATTAGCGCTCAAAACTCAAAAGCGAGATCTATGTTTTACGTTTTGGTTTCAAAATTGTTTCATGTCGTGATGGGTATTTGTATTGGCTTTGTTGCACGTTAATGGTGTTTTTGCAAAATATGTCTCCAATTATGGAAAAACACACAGAACCTTGTGCTTTTAGTAAGGCTATTTTATAGAATGACAGTCGAATCATAGGCTGACAAAACAATTACAAGAAGCCTTAGGCAACAACATCACATATGGAGTTACCATGAGTAACCAAGCAGTAAATAAGGCACCATCCTCGAAGCCGAGTGGGATGGATCGCTTCTTAAACTTTATCGAACGCGCAGGTAACAAGATCCCAGATCCTGCCATTTTATTTTTCTGGGCACTTGTTATTACTTGGGCTGCATCAGCGTTGCTCTCCAACGTTACATTTGACCTGATCAATCCACGTTCGGGTGAAGCTCTTGAAATTAAAAACCTTTTGACTGGCGAATCTTTAGCAAGCTTTCTCGCGAATATGGTGACAACCTTTACTGGTTTTGCACCACTAGGTATCGTGTTAGTCGCGATGTTAGGTGTTGGTGTTGCTGACTCTTCTGGCTTTATTACAACTGGCCTTAAGAAGATGCTTAACTTCACTCCAGCGAAGCTGCTGACTCCAATGCTAATTCTGGTTGCGATCGTTTCGCACACAGCGGCAGATGCGGGCTACGTTCTGGTTATTCCACTAGGTGGTATTATTTTCCACGCGGCAGGTCGTCACCCTCTAGCGGGTATCGCGGCAGCGTTTGCGGGTGTGTCGGGTGGCTTCTCAGCTAACTTCATTCCTTCAGGTATTGATCCGCTACTTGCTGGCTTTACACAGACTGCGGCTCAGGTTCTCGATCCAGAATATGTAGTAAACCCACTCGCAAACATCTTCTTTACTGGCCTATCTTCAGTGATCATTGTTGCTATCGGTTGGTACGTGACAGAGAAAATCATCGAACCTCGTCTAGCAAATACACCTATCGACGAAGATGCTGAAAAAGCACCAGATCTTGGTTCTTTCTCAGAGCTAGAATCAAAAGCGTTCCGTTACGCTGGTTGGGCTATGATGGCGGGCATCGCGCTACTTATCGCTGCGATCATTCCTGAGAATTCAGCACTACGTTCTCCAGCTGGTGAGATTACGGCGTTCTCTGCACCGCTGATGAAATCGATTGTTCCGCTGATCTTTATTCTGTTTATCATCCCAGGCTACGTATATGGCCGTATTTCAGGTACGTTCAAGACAAGTAACGACATCATTAAAGCGATGGCTGACACTATGTCTACAATGGGTGCGTACATTGTCATGTCGTTCTTCTGTGCACAGTTCCTATCGGCGTTCGCTCAGTCAAACATCGGTACTATGCTAGCGCTTTACGGTGCTCAAGGCCTAAAAGCCATGAACCTACCGGGTGAAGCAACAATCATTGGTATGATTCTACTGACTGCATCTGTAAACCTACTTATTGGTTCTGCGTCAGCGAAGTGGGCTCTGATTGGTCCAATCCTAGTTCCAATGCTAATGGCTGTCGGTATCTCTCCTGAGCTATCTCAAGCGGCTTACCGTGTTGGTGACTCGGTGTCTAACATCATTTCACCTCTGATGGTATTCTTCCCGCTAGTCGTGGTTTACTGTCAACGTTACGTGAAGTCGACAGGGATCGGTACACTTGCATCTCTAATGATGCCATTCTCGATTGCAATGCTGATCGGTTGGTCAATCTTCCTAGTTGTTTACTGGATGCTAGGTATCCCTCTAGGTATCCAAGCTCCATACACTTACAGCATGTAAGAACGCTGAGATTGTTTAGTAACATTTAATAAAGCGCTGGTTGAAAGACCGGCGCTTTTTCGTTTCGGCGATAAACCAGACAAATAGAGAGTTCTCCTTTCAGAACACTCACTCTTTGAGTAAAATCACCAGCCCACAGCCGCTATGCTAAATTTTGGAGTTCTCTGTGTCAGATTCTCAATTTACCCCTCAAGATGAACTGTTTATGCGCCGCGCTATCGAGCTTGCTGAGCTTGCCGAAGCAAAGGGAGAAGTGCCTGTTGGTGCGGTCTTAGTCAAAGAGGGTAAAGTTATTGCGGAAGGCTGGAATGAGTCTATTGGCCAGCATGATGCTACCGCGCACGCTGAGATGCAGACTATTCGTAAGGCGGGCCATGTGTTGCAGAACTATCGACTACTCGATACCACACTGTATGTAACGTTAGAGCCATGTCCTATGTGTGCGGGAGCGTTATTACATAGTCGCGTCAAGCGAATCGTTTTTGGTGCACCTGATCTTAAGGCCGGTGCGGCAGGAACGGTTCTCAACTTGTTTGAGCATCAAGCCGCTTACCATTATGCAGATGTTGAACAAGGGTTGCTTGAAGAGGAGTGCCGGTCTCAGTTACAAGCGTTCTTTAAACGTCGACGCAAAGAGAAGAAACAGCAACGTCAGGCAATACGCTTAGAGCAAATGGACGAAACAAGCAGAGACAAAAAAGACTGAAGGAAAGCGGGTCATAAGCAAACATCTTGTGGTTAAGATGTTTGCTATGCGGGGTTATGCGGCAATAATTAATTGCATAAAGGCGCGGTGACGTGCGATCACCTTTTTCTTGTTGTTACTCAGCATGCGCTTACGGCGATTTGCAGCAACGGTCTTGTTAAGGCGTTTTGACTGCATTTTACGTCTAAGCATAAAACAACCTCCTGTTTTGGTTAATGTTTAATCAAAATCTCAAGTGCAGAGAAGCAATTGATTATGTGACGATAAACGTCTTATACCTCGCAATTGTTACAATTCCAAGAAACTTCGCAAGTGATCTTGAACACGATATTATCTCTGAGTGAGTAAATAATGATTAAGTGCGCAGAATTTAACCAAAACTGCGCACTCAAACATGGGGTGTCTACTGATTAGTTGATGGCTCGACGAGGGCTTCAGATTCCAGTGTTTCTAACTCATCTTCAGCGCTTAGGCTTTCTTCAGACTCTTCCATTTCAGGCAGTTGGATAACCGCGAGATCATCAATGCTGATGTCGCCATTTTCAACCGTCTGCTGTTCGACGTGTCCAATAATACTCTGGTAGTAGCGGCGAATATTCTCAACATAGCGGCGAGCTTCATCTCCACGAGCAAAACCGTAGCGAGTTTGGCTGTAGTATTTCTTCTGACGCAGCAGTGGCAGTCGATCTTTTACGTCAGACCAAGCATCTGGGTTTCCACCTTGCGTCTTGGTCAGTCTACGTGCATCCATCATGTGACCATAACCCACGTTATAGGAAGCCAGCGCAAACCAAATTTTTTCATGTTCATCGATCGAGTCTGGAATTCGAGCCACCATTCTGCGCAAGTACTCAACGCCCCCACGAACGGACTGCTCTGGGTCGAGACGATTGTTCACCCCCACACTTTTTGCCGTAGGGAGAGTCAACATCATCATGCCACGTACACCCGTTGGCGATTTAGCTTTAGGGTTCCAGTGTGACTCTTGATAAGCCAGAGCTGCTACAAGTCTCCAGTCAAACTCATCCGAATACTTTTTAAATAGTGGAGACCACTTCGGTAGTTTGGAGTCTAGCGCACGAATGAAAGCACGTGTATCAACATAGTCAAAACTGCCAATGTGACCAATGTATTTCTCTTCAAGCGATGCGAGATGACCAGACTGATTAACCGCCCCAAAGAACTCTATGACCAAGCCGTATAAGCTCTCATCTTGTGAACGACGCAAGAACCAAGAGATGGGTTGGTCTTCTGTCAGTTCAAAGGCGAGGGCAATATCTGGGTAGATTCGTTGTGAGAGCGAAATTTCTACCGAGTCCGCGACAGTAAAGCGCAGCTCTCCAGAGGAAACCTGCTTAAGCAGATCATTTACGTCGGCATTTGGGTCAATATCATAAGATAATTGTGGCTGTTCGGCCTGAATTGTTGCTAGTGTGCGGTTAAAATGAGAGTCGCTGACAATTCTCAGTACATCTTCACCACTATTGGCTTCAATAAGCTCAGCCTGCTTCTCAAGCAACTGCTCAAGGTTTCTTGGACGCCAGTTTCCTTTCTTGTATACAAGCTGTTGACTCACGTAGTAGTAGGCAGGCCCTGGGCGGAAGAGTTTTAGGCGTTCTGGAGATTGGCTCAAGCCCGCTGCTATTATATCAATTTCACCATTTTTCAGTGCCGGGTATAGGCTTGATATTCTGTATGCCGGTTTCATTTCAAGCTGGACGCCGAGTTCATTGGCAAACTCACGAGCAAGTTCGTAATCCAGTCCAGCAGGACCATCTGGTCCGATAAAGTAAGAAAGTTGATTGTTGAGTGTGCCAACACGCAATACACCACGTTCTTTAATTAAGTCCAACTCACTCTTTGGTTCGGATTCTATTTGGCAACCAGAAAGCACCAAGGCGCTGAATAGCAACGCGCACACAGACTTAAGTTGGTTTAGATAATGCTTTTTCATTAACGACATTCTCATACATCTAGTAGGGCATTTATATCAAAGTGTCATGACAAGGCAAGATAATCAGTCAGGCTTCGGGATAACTGTTCTGGTAATGAGGAATTTTGGTGTATCTCAAATTTGACAAAAAAAATGACGCAAACGGTTGCTTTTGGTGTTACATCACAAAAATAATTACTATATAATGCGCTCGCAACAGAGAGGTGCAATCGGCATAAGTTCGAAGTGATATGTCCTAACTTACTGAATTTATTCCAATATCACCTCAGGTCAATAGACCTTAACCAATTGCATAAGAGACCTAAGCACATGAGAATTTTTCGTGGCTCCCCAGCTCTATCTGAATTTCGTGTTAACAAGCTTCTAGAGCTTTGTCGTGAACTAAGTCTGCCAGTAACTGGCATCTACGCAGAGTTCGCTCACTTTACAGCACTATCAGCTGATCTTGATGAGTCTGAAGTTGAGAAACTTGAAAAACTACTGACTTACGGTCCTACAATTGAAGAGCATGAACCACAAGGTTTGCTTCTGCTTGTGACTCCTCGCCCAGGAACGATCTCTCCTTGGTCGTCAAAGTCGACGGATATCGCCAATAACTGTGGTCTGGACAAAGTGGTTCGCCTTGAGCGCGGTACGGCTTACTACATCGAATCCTCAACCGAACTTACAGAACTTCAACTGGTTGAGCTAAAAGCTATCCTTCATGATCGCATGATGGAAGTCATTTTCACTGATTTCGATTCTGCACAAGCTTTGTTCCAAGTTGCTGAGCCTGCGCCAGTCGCGGATGTTGACCTAATTGCAGGTGGTCGTGATGCGCTTGAAAAAGCAAACGTTACCCTAGGCCTAGCTTTGGCTGATGACGAAATTGAATATCTCTACGATGCGTTCGTCAACAAACTTGAACGCAACCCAACTGACATCGAACTGATGATGTTTGCACAAGCAAACTCAGAGCACTGTCGCCATAAGATCTTTAATGCAGACTGGACAATCGACGGCGTCAAGCAAGAGAAGTCTTTGTTTAAAATGATCAAAAATACTTATCAAGTGACACCAGATAACGTGCTGTCGGCTTACAAAGATAATGCAGCGGTTATGGTGGGTTCTGATGTTGGTCGTTTCTTCCCTAATCCAGAAACACGTCAATATGGCTACAACCATGAGAAAGCACACATTCTCATGAAGGTGGAAACACATAACCACCCAACGGCTATCTCTCCTTGGCCTGGGGCATCTACGGGCTCCGGTGGTGAAATCCGTGATGAAGGCGCAACCGGTATCGGTGGTAAACCAAAAGCAGGTCTAGTTGGTTTTACGACTTCTAACCTACGTATTCCAAACTTTGAGCAGCCTTGGGAAACCGATTTTGGCAAGCCTGGTCGTATCGTTAACGCTCTAGATATCATGCTAGAAGGTCCTCTAGGTGGTGCGGCGTTCAACAACGAATTTGGTCGTCCAAACCTACTTGGTTACTTCCGTACTTACGAAGAGAAAGTTAATTCTCACGCAGGTGAAGAGATCCGTGGATACCACAAGCCAATTATGATTGCTGGTGGTATGGGTAACATCCGTGAAGAGCATGTACAGAAGAAAGAAATCCCAGTAGGAGCAAGCCTAATTGTGCTTGGTGGCCCTGCAATGAATATCGGCCTTGGTGGTGGTGCTGCGTCTTCAATGGCATCTGGTCAATCAGCCGAAGATCTCGACTTCGCATCAGTTCAACGTGAAAACCCAGAAATGGAGCGTCGTTGTCAGGAAGTGATCGACCGTTGTTGGCAGCTAGGTGAAGCAAACCCAATCGCCTTTATTCATGATGTTGGTGCTGGCGGTATCTCAAACGCACTTCCAGAGCTTGTTGATGACGGTGAACGTGGTGGTATCTTCCAGCTACGTGACGTACCAAATGATGAACCGGGTATGAGCCCACTAGAGATTTGGTGTAATGAATCGCAAGAGCGTTATGTATTAGCGGTTGCACCAGAAAATATGGCAGCATTTGATGCTATCTGTAAGCGTGAGCGCGCACCATATGCTGTTGTCGGTATCGCGACAGAAGAACGTGAATTGAAGCTAGAAGATTCACACTTCGACAACACACCAATCGATATGCCAATGGATGTTCTTCTAGGTAAAACGCCGAAGATGCACCGTGACGCGAAAACGCTGAAGGTGAACAACCCAGCGATTGATCGTCAAGGTATTGAACTAAATGATGCGGTAGAGCGCGTTCTACGCTTACCAACAGTGGCTGAAAAAACGTTCCTTATCACGATTGGTGACCGCACCGTAACAGGTCTGGTCGCTCGTGACCAAATGGTTGGTCCATGGCAAGTTCCAGTTGCAAACTGCGCAGTAACGGCAGCAAGCTACGACACTTACCACGGTGAAGCAATGTCAATGGGTGAGCGCACTCCCGTTGCTCTACTAGATTTTGGTGCATCAGCTCGTCTTGCGGTGGGCGAAGCAATCACGAACATCGCTGCGACCAACATTGGTGACATCAAACATATTAAATTGTCTGCAAACTGGATGTCTCCAGCAGGCCACCCAGGTGAAGACGCGGGTCTTTACGAAGCGGTGAAGGCTGTTGGTGAAGAGTTATGTCCGGCGCTTGGACTGACTATCCCAGTTGGTAAAGATTCGATGTCAATGAAAACCAAGTGGGAAGAGAACGGTGAACAGAAAGAAGTGACGTCTCCACTGTCTCTAATTATCACTGCATTCGCGCGTGTTGAGGATATTCGTAAGACGATTACACCTCAGCTTCGCACTGACAAAGGCGACACTAGCCTGGTACTTATCGACTTGGGTAATGGTAAGAATCGTCTCGGCGCAACAGCGCTTGCACAGGTGTACAAGCAGCTTGGTGACAAACCTGCTGATGTAGACAATGCAGCACAACTTAAAGGTTTTTACGAGGGTATTCAGGCTCTTGTCGCAAATGATCAAGTTGTGGCTTACCACGATAAAGGCGACGGTGGTCTGTTCGTTACTTTGGCCGAAATGGCGTTCGCAGGTCACTGTGGTATCAATGCTGACATCGCTGCCTTGGGTGACGATACTCTTGCGGCTCTGTTCAACGAAGAACTTGGTGCCGTGATTCAGGTGAAAAATTCTGACCTAGACACAGTGCTTTCAACCTTGGCAGCAAATGGTCTAGAAACTTGTTCACATGTGATCGGTTCAGTCGATGCTTCTGATGAGCTTGTTATTAAGTCTGGTGATTCAGTCGTTCTTGAGCGTAATCGTACTGAACTGCGTACTATCTGGGCGGAAACTACCCATAAGATGCAGGCTCTGCGTGATAATCCAGTGTGTGCGGATCAAGAGTTTGAAGCGAAGAAAGATAACTCAGACCCAGGTCTCAACGTTAAATTGAGCTTCGATGTTAAAGAAGATATTGCAGCTCCGTACATCGCGACAGGCGCCAAGCCGAAAATGGCTATTCTGCGCGAGCAGGGCGTTAACTCTCATGTTGAAATGGCGGCTGCATTTGACCGTGCAGGTTTTGAAGCGACCGATATCCACATGAGCGATATCCTGACTGGTCAGGTTGTTCTGGACCAATACCAAGGTCTGGTTGCTTGTGGTGGTTTCTCTTACGGTGACGTATTGGGTGCAGGGGAAGGCTGGGCGAAGTCTATCTTGTTCAATGAACAAGCGCGCAATCAGTTTGAAGGTTTCTTCAACCGTGAAGATACCTTCTCGTTGGGGGTATGTAATGGCTGTCAAATGCTGTCTAACCTGAAAGAGTTGATCCCTGGTGCAGAACTTTGGCCAAGATTCGTACGCAATGAATCTGAGCGTTTTGAAGCGCGCTTTAGTTTAGTCGAAGTTCAGAAGTCAGATTCTGTGTTCTTCGATGGTATGGCGGGCTCGCGTCTGCCAATCGCTGTATCTCACGGTGAAGGGCGTGTTGAAGTTCGTGGAGCGGAGCATCTAGCAGCGATTGAAGCGTCTGGTACTGTCGCTGTGCGTTACGTGGATAACCATGGCAATCCAACTCAGCAATACCCGAACAACCCGAATGGTTCTCCTAATGCGATTACAGGCCTGACAACGACGGATGGTCGTGTGACTATTATGATGCCTCACCCAGAGCGTGTGTTCCGTACAGTGGCAAACTCTTGGGCTCCTGAAGGTTGGGGTGAAAACGGTGCTTGGATGCGTATGTTCCAAAACGCACGTAAGAATGTGGGCTAATCACCAAAGGTGAGCCTGATCCAAATAGAAAAGCGCTGGTTGAGAGACCAGCGCTTTTTTTGGCTCGAGCTCTCCAGCTCGCTCGTAAAAAACTTGCAGCGTTATGCGGACTTTTGTGCTCTAATACCGCGCTTACCAAGGGATGGTGTTAAACAGCTCAGCTTAGATGGAGTTATCAAGTTGACCGAATCCCTGATTAATCCCTTAGGAAATGAATTAAATGTCTAAAAATCCAAAATTTGCTATTCGCACTTCTGAAAAACGTAACGGTTGGACTGCTGAAATCACTCGCCAAGTGACTTCTCGTAAAACTGTCGTTTCTAAGCGTGAAATGGCTTTTGAAAGTCAAGAACTTGCTCAAGCGTGGGCAGAGAAAGAACTTGCTGGTTTCGTTAAAAACCAAGCAGAGCGCAACGAACGTAAAGCGGTTCAACGTCAAGAGCGTTTAGAGCGTGAAGCACGCCTAGCTCGTGAAGCTGAAGAAAGAAAAGCACGCCGTTTAGCTCAACGCGCAGCTGATGCTGACGAAGAGTAAAGATTGCTTCTACAGATAAAAAAAAACCGCCAAACGGCGGTTTTTTTTATCTCTGAATCTAGCGCGTTTACCGAAACTGACCTGCTTCTGGCAAAAAGTCAAAGCCAGCGGTTGATAACTTCGCTTCTAACGCGACTCTATCAATATCGAAAAACGCGACGAGTTTATCTAAGTCGCCAGCAAAATCGTCACGCAGCTTCATGTTGATGATACTCATCAGCATAATTGGGTCCATTGACTCAAAGTTCGCTAAGTTCATTACTTATCCTCGAAATCTGAAATAAGTAAGTTTGCCGCAGCAAATGCTGCTTTTTCTCGAGTATCCTTTGGTAAGGACTCATCAGCAGCGATATCATTTAACGCTCTAACTGCACATGAGATAGCTTGTGGGACATAAGCTTGATCTCCACTACCAATCTGGGCATAAAGTTCACGAATTAGATCACAACAGCCGTATACTTGCATGGCCTTCACTCCAATAAATAGTCACTGCTGTCAAATATACACAGTCGCTCAAAGAAACTCAAAGCAGGTGCTTGTCCTAGCTCAAGGGTTACCTTTGGCTGTTGAATATCTGTTCAATGTTATGCCCTGTTTAACTGTTGTTCTAACTGAAAGGTTACTTCTGGTGACAAGTTGAGTTGTTTAGCGAGTTCTTGGAGATAGGCCTTCTCCATAAAGTTTTGTTCATCAATCACGATCAGCGAAGCGAGATATATTTCAGATGCTTGCTGAGGTGAGCGCGCTAAACGCGCAATTTCAGTCGGAACGAGTGGCTTATTCAGCTCTGAATGAAGAAAACTTTGCAGTTGAAGATCTGCGCCTGCTTGTTTTAGTGTCAGTTCAATTCGTTCCATTTCTTGCTGATCCACATGACCATCGGCTTTCGCTGCTGCAATCATCGCCGTTAAGATCAGTTCGCTGTGGATGTTATCTTCAGCGTTGAAGGTATCTTGCTGAGTATTGTGGTTTGATATCGAGGCGTTTTTATCCTGATAGTCGTTATACACCTTGTACGCCAAAGCGCCTAACGCAGCGACACTGCCAATTTTAAGTGCATTTTTGCCGAGTTTTTTGCTCTTCTTTGAACCCATCAGAAGGGAAACCAAACCGCCTCCGACGGCGCCAGCTCCCAGTGATTTTAAAGTTCCTGAGCTGGATTGTTGTTTGATGTGTTGTTGGCCTTGTTTAACAAGGTCGGAGTTAAGTGCTTGATTGAGTAAACTTTTCAGATCCATCGCGTGCCTCCATTGGTTGTTAGCACCATAACAGGGGCAAGATGAATGGAAGATTAATATTAGGCGCGAGAATAAAAAAGACGAGCACTTGGCTCGCCTTTTTGTTTCTGGATGATATTCACATCGTAATGTATTGATGTTTTACATAATGAACTTTTGTTTTGTACGCTGCTGTTGCAAGTATGATACAGGGTGAAATTATGGCAGTCGCAGAATTTAGGCTTTTATATAGTGCTTTAGCGGCGATTTATGGTGAGGTAACGGGGAAGGTTGACTCGGAGCGAGTGTATCGAACTGTGGTCCCGTTAGTGTTAAATGCCATTGACGCTGGCGCAAAATATAACGATAAACAAATTCAGGATGCGGTTGATGCACTTCATAAGCTGGCTCCTTACGGTATTAGAAGAATGCAATTCAAGCGTGACTATTTACAATCAATAGACGGGCTAAAACGCTTGCCTCGCAATCCAGATATGCTTTCTCCAGCCTATTGGTGGTAACTATGGGTAACAAGGTTATTTTTTATATTGTTATAACGCTGATGATTTTTAGTCGCGTAGCGCTTTTAACATTAACTGACGGGGCTTTGCTGAGTGAGCAATTTATACTAACAAACGTTTATTCAGTGGGGAGTGATGTAACTATTCTTCTAGGCTTATACCTCAGTGCATACAAGAAAAATGTGCCTTATATTTTTGCGCTAGTCATTGTGATTAATACCATCGTATTTGCGCTATACACGGTTAATGACATGCATAGTATTACTATGACAGGGCGTGAAAACATAGCTTTATGGGTTACTTGGTTTGTTTATTACTCCATGATATTAAAAAGCCTATTTTCGCTAGTTAAAAGACAACCGTTAGTTAGTTAGAAAAACAAAGGCCCAGTTAATCGAACTGGGCCTTCTAGATTGCGAATTCGTGTTTCTTGGTCTTTCTGGACGTGCTTGAAATTTTAATTGTCTATTTTAGGTCATGCTAAGTGGTTGTTTTGTTGTAATGTTAGGCGGATTACTCTTCTGCGTAGCCGTGAATGCTAAGTAGATTGCCGTCTAGGTAAGCTTCTTTACCATCTTTCATGACCAAGCGCTCTTCGACTAACCACTTTACGACCATAGGGTAGATTCGGTGTTCTTGTGTTTGAACGCGCTCAGTCAATGTGTCTACGGTATCTTCATCGAAGATGGGTACTTTCGCTTGCAGAATCACAGGACCGCCATCCAGCTGTTCTGTGACAAAATGAACACTAGTCCCATGTTCTTCATCACCCGCGTGAATAGCACGTTGGTAAGTGTTCAACCCAGGGTATTTAGGCAGTAGTGAAGGGTGGATGTTGATCATTCGACCCATGTAGTGGCGAACAAACTCGCCACTGAGGATTCGCATGTAGCCAGCAAGTACGATGACATCAGGTTTGTACTCATCGATTTGCTTCATTAACTCATGATCGAAAGCATCACGGGTATCGAAGCTTTTTGGATCAAGAAAATGAGCCCCAGCCTCAGCCATTTTCGCACGTTCTAACGCGTACGCATCGGCCTTGTTTGAAAACACGGCTGTGACACGGCCACCAGTAATACTGGTATTACAAGCGTCAATGATTGCTTGTAAGTTCGAACCGTTTCCTGATACTAAAACAACGATACTTTTCATACTTGATTGAACTCTACTTGAATACTAGTTAATTTCTACTTGCTCTTCGCCTGATGCTGCGTTGGCAATCTCACCTATGATCCAAGCGTTTTCGCCTTCAGCTTTTAGCAGTTCAACAGCTGCGCTTGCTTGATCTTGAGGTAGAGCAACAATAAGGCCCACGCCACAGTTAAATGTGCGGTACATTTCGTGAGTGGTTACGTTGCCTTTTTCTTGTAGCCATTTAAAAATAACAGGCCATTCCCAACTGCTACCATCAACAACGGCTTTAGTACCTTCTGGTAGTACGCGAGGAATGTTTTCCCAGAAACCACCACCTGTAATGTGAGAAATCGCATGGATGTCGTGTTTCTCAATCATTTTTAGTGCTGATTTGATGTAAATCTTGGTCGGCTCTAATAGGTGTTCACCGATTGTGCGTCCAGCTAGCTCTTCATTTTTGTCTGCGCCAGATACTTCAAGGATCTTACGGATTAGTGAGTAACCGTTTGAGTGAGGGCCACTTGAACCAACGGCAATAAGGGCATCACCAGCGGCGACTTTAGTGCCATCAATGACGTCTTCTTTTTCTACAACGCCAACACAGAAACCTGCAACGTCGTAGTCTTCACCTTCGTACATGCCTGGCATTTCAGCGGTTTCGCCACCAATAAGAGCACAGCCCGCTTGAACACAGCCATCTGCAATACCTGAGACAACGTCAGCCGCAGTGTCGACGTCAAGCTTACCTGTTGCATAGTAGTCTAGGAAAAATAGTGGCTCAGCACCTTGAACGATAAGGTCGTTCACACACATAGCAACAAGGTCGATGCCGATTGTGTCATGCTTTTTCATATCCAAAGCAAGGCGCAGTTTTGTACCCACACCATCTGTACCAGATACTAGAACTGGTTGCTTATATTTAGTTGGTAGTTCACACAATGCGCCAAAACCACCAATTCCACCCATTACTTCTGGGCGACGTGTACGTTTTACAGCACCTTTAATACGGTCAACAAGCGCGTTGCCTGCATCGATATCTACGCCAGCGTCTTTATAGCTAAGAGATGTGTTATCAGCACTCACAGGGAAGTCCTCGGTTTTAAGTTGGATATGAAAACGGCGCTATTCTAACAGTGGATAAACCTATATAGCAAACGTTTGCGCAAGTTTTTTCTTTTGCGCTATGACAAGAAATTGAGAACGAAATCGTTTATAATCCTGAGGTTTGTTTAAATTTTACCTGATATCCGGAGATGGAAATGAAAGTTGTTGAAGTAAAACACCCTCTTGTGAAGCACAAACTTGGTCTAATGAGAGAAGGTGATATCAGCACTAAGCGCTTTCGTGAGCTAGCGACAGAAGTTGGCAGCCTATTAACTTATGAAGCGACAGCGGATTTTGAAACGGAAAAAGTAACCATTGAAGGTTGGAACGGTCCAGTTGAAGTGGACCAAATCAAAGGTAAAAAAGTAACAGTAGTGCCAATCCTACGTGCAGGTCTAGGCATGATGGATGGCGTTCTTGAGCATATGCCAAGTGCACGTATCAGTGTTGTTGGTATCTACCGTGATGAAGAGACGCTAGAGCCAGTACCGTACTTTAACAAGCTAGCGTCCAACATGGATGAGCGTATCGCTCTTGTTGTTGACCCAATGCTAGCAACTGGTGGTTCTATGATCGCAACTATTGACCTACTAAAAGAGAAAGGTTGTAAAGCTATCAAGGTTCTTGTTCTTGTCGCTGCTCCTGAAGGTATCGAAGCGCTAGAAAAAGCACACCCAGACGTAGAGCTATACACTGCGGCAATCGATGAGAAGCTAAACGACAAAGGCTACATCGTCCCAGGTCTTGGTGATGCGGGTGACAAGATCTTCGGTACACAATAAACGAAGATTGTAATGATTGCGAAAGAGAGCCATAAGGCTCTCTTTTTTTGTCGTAATCTAGAGAATTCAGGGCAGAGCCTTATGGATAACGAGCGTGTCTGCGTGAGCAATTCTACTCGTTAGCTAATCGTCTCAAGTCTTACTTCTTCAAACTCAACGTGCCGCCTTGTGACTTAGCTGGGCGCTGCGCTTTTTCTGAAGTAGGTTTGTAGAAAGTCTTTTTAGCAGGCTTGCCTTTCGATTCTGCTTGTTGGTCACTATTGCGACCTTTCTTAGAGTTTGGAGCATGGCGGAACTCTTCGGCGTTGCGACCTTTAAAGGTACGTTGCTTTTGGTTGCGACGTGCTTTCGATTCTTGGTTCTCTTCACGGCTGTCAAATAGTTTCGCGTCAGTTGCTCGACGAATGCGTTTACCTTTCGCGTCCATCTTAGATGCTTCTTCTGTGCCACTTGAATCTTCACACATAGCAAGAATTTCAGAGACTTCTGCGTCGGTTAGGTAGCGCCATTGTCCATTTGGAATACCATCAAGCGAAATGTTCATGATGCGGACGCGGCGAAGTTTAAAGACTTCGTAGCCAAGTGCTTCACACATACGACGTATTTGACGGTTGAGACCCTGAGTTAACACGATACGGAATGAGTATTTAGTCTCTCTTACAACTTTACAAGGTAAGGTTACGGTATCAAGAATGTTGACGCCGGAAGACATCTTGTTAATGAAGTCATCACTGATGGGCTTATCGACACGAACAACATACTCCTTCTCGTGGTTGTTACCAGCACGGAGGATCTTGTTAACGATGTCACCATCATTGGTCAGGAAGATAAGACCGTCAGAAGGCTTGTCGAGACGACCAATTGGGAAAATACGTTTTTTATGGCCGACAAAGTCGACAATGTTGCCTGGTATATCGCGTTCGGTGGTGCAAGTAATACCCGTTGGCTTATTCAGAGCGATATAAATCGGTTTGTCGACTGTGGCTGAAATCGGTTTGTCATCAACACGAACGTCGTCACCTGATTGAACCTTAGTTCCCATCTCAGGTACGAGGCCATTAATTGTTACGCGGCCCTGCTCAATCAGTCGGTCTGCTTCTCTTCGTGAACAGAATCCAGTCTCACTGATGAATTTATTCAGGCGTTTGCCAGTATCTTGTGTCATGTTGTTCTCCTAACGTTTCACAACGGCGGTTAATAAAATGTGCTGACCAAAATATCAACACAGAGAGGTCGCGCATTCTAGCACCGAGCGACAAGTTAACCCAGACGTTTTTGATGCCGTTCACGAGTTTCTATTTTTTTCTCAGCGCTTTTCCTGAGGAGCACATAAACTGCGCCAGTCCCGCCATGAAAGCGTTGGGCACTATGAACACACTGAACTTCTTTGATTTGCTTTAGCCACTGAGCAACGAAACTCTTCATTAGAGCTGGTGGATTTGAACGTTCCCCTTTGCCGTGAACAATGACAACGGTACGGATATCCATACGCATACATTGTTTTAGGAACTTAACCACTTCATCTCGAGCTTGTTCTAGTGTTCTTTTATGCAAGTCTAATCTAGCTTGAATAGGGTATTTGGCTAGACGCAGCTTTTTATACACGCCATCTTGGACACCATCACGTTTAAACTCGATGACGTCGTCTGGCTTGATCATTTCCGCGTGGTCAATAGACAGATATTCAGGATCATCTTCAGTCAGCCAAATTGCGGCTTCGCGTTTGGCGAGTTGAGCATCGGTTACTTGATGGTGTTTTTTATGTTCGGTTGTATCTTGCTTGAGAGGTTTTACATCCCCCATCATTTGTTGAAACAAACCGAATTCATCGTCTTGAGACATCACGAGATCTCAGCATGGGAAATTAATAACAGTATTATACTCAACAGACGAAGGGAGAGGGCAAAATTTTGTAGCGAGGAAATAAAAAACCGAAGCAGACAATGTATCTACTTCGGTGCATAGCGAATTATCTATTCCGAGAAATAGGGCTAAGCGATTCTAGTGAGGAGATTTGTCGTTCATCACTTTGTAGACGATGAAACCGCCATAGAATAGCATTAAACCTAAGGCTCCAAAGATAACAATCATTGAAGATAGTCCTACCGCATTACCAAATAGGAGATCAAGCCAAAAGTCCATAGTTCCTCCGTTGACTACAAAATGAGATGACAGGGCTTAAGGTAAACCTTGGTTAAATATGCAACACTGATCTGGATCAATTGTTGTTATTAGGTTGCTATTTTGTTTGTCTTGATGTGTTTTTGCTCACACTTTGTCGCCCGTCGATGATGTTTTAGTCAAACGAACTTAATTTTTCAAAAAGTTAGCTAAAATGGCTTGCGTATGTGCTGAGAATCCGTAATATACGCATCCGTTGACGGGCATAAGCCTGAAGAAACAACTCGGTGAATAGCGCAGCTTGGTAGCGCATCTGGTTTGGGACCAGAGGGTCGGGGGTTCGAATCCCTCTTCACCGACCACATTTAGAAAGCCGTAGCAGAAATGTTACGGCTTTTGTCGTTTAAGAGTGAATAGAAATAAGCTATCTAAGCAAGGATTGGAACCCGAGTGGGGTTCGCCTGAAGTTAGAATATGGCTCTTCACCGACCATATTTAGAAAGCCGTAGCAGAAATGTTACGGCTTTTGTCGTTTAAGAGTGAATAGAAATAAGCTATCTAAGCAAGGAT
>NZ_JBNJOH010000049.1:0-29962 GCF_050113735.1 Vibrio sp. TRT 2004
CAAGAGGTTTACGTATGGCACAATAAAGTGCTCTATCGTATTCCGTGGCAAGAGTGTGAAATATCCGTGATTGTCGCTAAAACCCATATGGGCTACGGGCGGTTAAAAGATGGCTATGAGTTAATGCTCTGGCTTAACCCTCAACACGCGGTCAATGCTGATTTAACTGGTCAACGCCATCAATATCTCAGTTTGCTGCACAACATGGGCAGTCATGCCCCTATGTATGGCTATTGGGAATACGTTCGCCGCTACATGGCTGATGAACAACCTCTGTGGTACCAAATCAGTAAAACTCCACGTGTTCCGGGCATCAACACAGATAAAGCTAGAGAGCAAGGATACAGCAACTTTGTCGCATTGATTCGCTTTATCTTGGTTTTGCCAATTTTATTTCTACTCCGCCCCGCTCTTTTTTCACTATGGTGTAATCCTCTGAAAGACAAATGGCCAGAACAGGTCCATGAATGGACAGGTAAACGATGCAATTGGCATTAGACGTTTTTCACGACAGTTTATCCGCACTGCCACTCAATCGAGCGGCAGTCGAGCTGTTCGCGGAGGAATAACCCATCATGAGTGAGATTAGACAAGTTGGCCCCAATCATTGGGTCGGGCCAGAAGACTTTGGTATTACTCCCAACTTCCATATTACCCAACACGGTGTGGAACATTACCCTAATGGTCATTTAATTCAGCAAGAGCCATTAAACCCCGGCAATAAAAAAATTCCCATTGTTCACCGAAGAAAAGACGCCGAAGATATGGGGGAGTTTTTTGAAGGCTTTTCTGCAGGGGGCCATGAAGGGTTTATTGATATGCGAGTTCGGTCTGTTCATAGCAGAGGCGATAATGTGTATGCGGTGATTTTTTTTACCTTGCTCTGGCTGGTTATCAAAACCTCGATGGTTTACACCGCTGGAGATACATGGTCGCCCAGTTACGTCGATATCACCGTAATGGCAATTCTCGCTATTTGTATGGGCTTAAGTTTATTTAAGCCCATCGCCATGCCGGTACGCTTTCATAAACAAAACCAAGAGGTTTACGTTTGGCACAATAAAGTGCTCTATCGTATTCCATGGCAAGAGTGTGAAATATCCGTGATTGTCGCTAAAACCCATATGGGCTACGGGCGGTTAAAAGATGGCTATGAGTTAATGCTCTGGCTTAACCCTCAACACGCGGTCAATGCTGATTTAACTGGTCAACGCCATCAATATCTCAGTTTGCTGCACAACATGGGCAGTCATGCCCCAATATATGGCTATTGGGAATACGTTCGCCGCTATATGGCTGATGAACAACCTCTGTGGTACGAAATCAGTAAAGCGCCACGTGTTCCAGGCGTGAACACGAATAAAGCAAGAGAACAAGGGTATAGCAACTTTGTCGCCTTAATTCGCTTTATCTTGGTTTTGCCAATTTTATTTCTACTCCGCCCCGCTCTTTTTTCACTCTGGTGTAATCCTTTGAGACATAAATGGCCGGAACAAGTCCATGAGTGGACAGGTAAACGATGCAATTGGCATTAGACGTTTTTCACGACAGTTTATCCGCACTGCCGCTCAGTCGAGCGGCAGTTGAGCTGTTCGCGGAGGAATAACCCATCATGAGTGAGATTAGACAAGTTGGCCCCAATCATTGGGTTGGGCCAGAGGAGTTTGGCTTTACCCCCAACTTCCATATTACCCAACACGGCGTGGATCACTACCCTAATGGCCATTTAATGCAACAAGAGCCGCTTCATCCAGGGAATAAGAAAATAACTTTGGTGCATGAAACAACTGAACCCGGAGAAAAAGAAGACTTAGGTGAATTCTTTGAACTGTTTTCTGCTGGTGGCCATAAAGATTTTCTTGATATGCGTGTTCAGTCTGTCCATGGCAGAGGAGCAAATATATTTGCAGTAATTTTCTTTGCCTTGTTCTGGCTGCTTGTCAAGACTTCGATGGTTTACACCGCTGGAGATACATGGTCACTCAGTTACGTCGATATAACCGTTCTGGCAATTCTCGTCATTTGTATGGGCTTAAGTTTATTTAAGCCCATCGCCATGCCGGTACGCTTTCATAAACAAAACCAAGAGGTTTACGTTTGGCACAATAAAGTGCTCTATCGTATTCCATGGCAAGAGTGTGAAATATCCGTGATTGTCGCTAAAACCCATATGGGCTACGGGCGGTTAAAAGATGGCTATGAGTTAATGCTCTGGCTTAACCCTAAACACGCGGTCAATGCCGATTTAACTGGTCAACGCCATCAATATCTCAGTTTACTTCGCCATATGGGCAGTCATGCCCCTATGTATGGTTATTGGGAGTATGTTCGCCGCTATATGGCAGACGAACAGCCACTGTGGTACCAAATCAGTAAAACTCCACGTGTTCCGGGCATCAACACAGATAAAGCTAGAGAGCAAGGATACAGCAACTTTGTCGCCTTAATTCGCTTTATCTTAGTTCTGCCGATATTATTTTTAATGCGCCCCGCTCTTTTTTCACTCTGGTGTAATCCTCTGAAAGACAAATGGCCAGAACAGGTCCATGAGTGGACAGGTAAACGATGCAATTGGCATTAGACGTTTTTCACGACAGTCTGTCCATAGCAGAGGCGATAATGTGTATACGGTGATTTTCTTTGCGCTGATATTGCAGATAGCGCTTTTGCTGCAACATCGATATCAAACACCAAGCAGAACTCAGTGCTCTTCCGTGCTGTATAAAAAGATAATGCTTTAACCTAAAGACGATTAGCGGCCACCAGCGAGTTCAATAAAGGTCCCAGTCACATAAGAAGCTTCCTCCGATAGCAACCATGCGATGGCTTGTGCCACTTCCTGAGGCGTTCCACCACGCTTAAGAGGTAGGCTTGAAGCGAGACGGTCAACACGATCTGGCTCTCCACCATCTGCGTGCATTTCCGTGTAAATGCAGCCTGGCCTTACACCATTTACACGAATCCCTTCCTCTGCTAACTCAAGTGACAATCCTTTGGTTAATGAATCCATTGCCCCTTTGGAGGCCGCATAATCAATATACTCAAATGGAGCGCCCAAACGTGAGGCAGCCGAAGAGACGTTCACAATCGCCTTTTTCTTCCCCGGTTGATTGATAAACGCTTTACAACAAAGGAAGCAACTGATTACGTTGGTTTGCATAACCTTTTGAAAACGCTCTAATTCGATATCGCAAAGCTTAGACTGAGTAAACAAAATACCGGCATTGTTTACTAGGTGAGTCACCAATCCATAACGTTGACGGGTTGCCTCAAACATCGCGGATACTTGCTCTGCGCTGGAAACGTCGGCCTGATAAGAAAACGCTTCTCCACCAGCAACAAGGATTTGGTCGACGACCTGTTTAGCCCGCAAATCATTACTGAGATAGTTGACGCATACCGCATAGCCTTGGCTTGCCAGCAATACTGCCGTTTCAGCGCCTATTCCCCGTCCTGCTCCTGTAACGATGACTACCTTATCCATTGTTTCTCCAATTATTCCCTAATTATGAAAGGCGACTTTACACTGTAAAACGTTCAGGATGCTGCATTTTCTCCACCCCACTCATTAACCGTTCGACCAACAGAGTCAATGCCTTGGGCTGATAACGTCGCTGTTTATAGACCAAGTACGCTTGCCTAGCGCTGCGCTGGTATTGAGGTAACACTCGCACCATATTCATTCCCTCGTGGACATGTCGAAACGGCAGCGAGGCAACACCTAACCCTTTTTCAACTGCACCGCATACCGCAAGTATGTCATTGACGATCAGCTTGGGCTTGATGTGAAGAACATCGACCAAACTCTGCTGCTGGTAGACGGATATATCTACGACATGATCAACACTGACCCAATTCAGTTGGTTTAACTGACTGAGGCTTTCCACTCGCCCTACTTTCGCCAAATATTCTGGACTAGCGAAAAAGCCATGATGAGCAGTAAACAAAGGCCTAGCGATCATGTCATCCATATCCGCTAAATCGAAAGTGATGAGGAGATCGCGATCCGTTTGGGGGACGGCCTGTTCCTGACTGAGCACCAGATCTAACATCACCTTAGGATAATCAACCAAAAACTGTTCGACGACTTCGCCAACAAAAGCACGATAGAAATTGTGGGGAATGGCCAGTTTAATCGTGCCAGAGACTTCTTGAGTTTCACTCAGCATCTGGCTAAAGCCACTTTCGATCGACTCCATACCGCTACGAAGCGACTCAAAGGCTTCTAAGCCACTTTGTGTCGCAACCAGTTCTCTGCCCTTCTTCTCTAGTAAACGCATCCCTAATCGCTGCTCAAGCGCGGATAAGCGGCGTGACATGGTCGAGACGGGGATGTGTAAAGTCTTGGAAGCACCGAGTAACGAGCCTTGCTCAACCACACTGCAAAACAGATAGAGATCATCAATATTTCCAAATATGGAATTCATACTTCTAAACCTGCTTATATTTTTCACTATTGGATAGTTATATCCTCATTTACAGCAAAACAACAAGCACAGGAGCATAAATTATGAATCGCAAACAATTTTGGGTTTCGGCGCTATTATCGTCTCTGACAATGGCGGTCATTATGTCAGGACTAGTATCTGGGTATAAACTCGGCTTCAATCACCAATGGCCTGCTATATGGCTCGATAGTTTTATTATTGCGTGGCCAGTTGCGTTAACGCTCAACCTGACTGTCCTGCCACAAGTTCGCCGACTTTCTAGTTGGCTCACGGGTCAAACCTCCACCTCTCAGGCATAAAAAAACCGAGCACTAAGGCTCGGTTTTTTCAACGGTAAAGATTACAGTTCAGCGTTGTGGTAAACCTGCTGAACATCATCACAATCGTCTAGAAGGTCAAGGAACTTCTGGAATTTCTCAGCGTCTTCACCCGCTACTGGAGTGTGAGTTTGAGGAACGAAAGTGATCTCTTCGACATCGATTGTCAGATCAGGGAATGCACTGTTAAGCGCCGTCTTAGTCTTAAAGAACTCTGTATGAGGAGCGAATACAGTGATTACACCGTCTTCAAGCTCAACATCCGTCACGTCTACGTCTTCCATCATTAGCGTTTCAAGAATAACTTCATCGTCATCGCCTTTGAACTGGAATACAGCTTGGTGATCAAACATGTGAGAAACAGAACCTTCAACGCCGATCTTAGCACCTGTTTTAACGAAACATTGGCGAACATCTTGGAAAGTACGGTTGCCGTTGTCTGTCAGACAGTCAACGATTACGCTAGTGCCGCCAGGGCCAAAGCCTTCGTAACGCGCTGGAGCGTAGTCTTCACCGCCACCACCATTCGCTTTGTCGATCGCTTTTTCGATAACGTGTGCAGGAACTTGGTCTTTCTTCGCTTTTGCGATTAGGTGTTTCAGAGACAAGTTCATGTCTGGGTCTCCGCCACCGTTTTTCGCGCACATGTAAATTTCTTTACCGTATTTGGAATAAACTTTAATTTTTGCGCCTGCAGTTTTTGCCATTGAGGCTTTGCGCACTTCAAAACTTCTTCCCATCGGGATGTTCTCTCTAGTTCAATTTATTGCGAAGGATTTTAGCAAAACGTGTGAGCTTTTCAATTTCTGACACTTGCTGAGGAAATGAGTGGATTATGCCACACCCATTACTCGTTTATATTTGGCTACAGACTCTAAAAATGAGGCTTGTTCTTCGTCATCAGTGATCTTTGCTGCTGTCTGGTCGATTTCATCTGGACCAGCTTTAGCTTCACGGAGTTTCCAAACCAAAAACGATGCTTGCTTATCAAGCTCTATCTTGTTTTTTTCGCTAGCCGAGAGGTTAGACAGGTTGATCGACATATTAAAGCTCAAATCTGTAAAAATATGGAGGGGGAATATACCACACCAAAAGCGAATGTAGAGAGAGAATCGCACTATGGCGAGAGGAATCGCTCAAAAATTAGCGAAAAAATAAAGGGTGGCTTTCCTACGCCACCCTTAAGTATTCGTGATAGAGTTTCTGACTAGTGCAAGATGCCAAGCTCTTTGGCTTCTTCGATTGTTAAACCGCTTTCTCGAATCTCTCTTAATGCTTCAATACGACGACGAGCTTCTGCGGATTTAACGCCCTTCACAGGCTTCTGTGACTCAACTTCTTCCGTGAAGTCCCACTTGTCAGCAATTTTACTCATTTCATCATGGTCAATAGAATTAATGGACATAATAACCTCCGAACAAACCATGCAAGGGACAGCTAATCTGTAGCAAAACCTCTCACCCCTTGTTAAGAATTTTAGCTTCAGAATGTGATTATGCTAATAGTTCCTACATTCTTACTGTTAATTCGATAAATAGTTTTTGCTCCACCAAAAGTCTCACAGTACATTTAAAGGATTACCCCTAAAGAAAGTTGGGCGATCTCGGTCTCATTTTTCTTCACCGCACACTCCGTTATCTCCTCATTACCAGTACAAGAAATACACTCACACATCTTTCCCCCCAAGTGGAACCACTTTTCTCATCCTTTGAGAGGCACCTAAAACAAAATTTGCTACAGAAATAAAGTCCATGAACGAATATCACAACAACAGAATAATCATAAATATCTGACAATTTTTCTGTGATTTAATCTCGCTGAAGCGCGCTTACCAGACGTCATTTCTATTATTTAGGAACAATAAGCAGTGAAAAATAAATCCAGTTTTATTCGATTAAATAAGGTCACCATAGCCTTATCAAGCGTCATGTTGTGCGGATATCTCTATGCCGCAGAAACCAAAGCATCGGAAGTGATCTCATTTGTGCCTGGCGAAACTCAGGTATCGAATGGCGATATGGTCTCTTACAACGGCGAATGTTTCATCGCGAAAAACAATCCAGGGGTGTGGGAAACCCCAACTGCCAGCTCATGGTTTTGGGACTCTGCCGAATGTTCAGGAGAACCTGCACCAGAGCCTGAACCGGATCCCGATCCACAGCCAGAGCCTGGAGAGATCATGCCATTTATTCCCGGACAGACACAGGTAAGCAATGGTGATGTTGTCTCTTACGATGGGCAATGTTATATCGCCAAAAACAACCCTGGTGTATGGGAAACCCCGAGTCCAGATTCCTGGTTCTGGGACGTCACGGAATGTTCTGGCGAACCAGGCGAGCCACTGCCAACAGAATTATCCATTCTCGCGCCTAGTGCTGGGCAGACCGTACAGGTAAGTCAGCCTACGACGATCAAGGCTCAAGTTGAGGGTGAACAGGCGGCAAAAGTGGAGTATTGGGTCAACCAGATCAAGATCGCCCAACAGACAATCGATCAAGCAAATACAATTTACACTCACACTTGGACACCTGAGCAATCAGGAAGCGCCTTGATCGAAGTTCGTGTACTTGATACAGACAACAAATTACTCGAACAGCAATCGCTCTCTGTAACCGTTGCCACTGATGACAACGATTTTAGCGCGCCTCAAGTTTCGTTTGTTTCACCGACAAACGGTACCGCAGTCAAACTCAGCGATACCATTGCTATCTCGCTCAAAGCTTCTGACGCAGATAATGACTTAGCTAAGCTGATTGTCACAGCAAACAACCAACAGATCTGTCGCTTTGATGCCACGAGTGCAGAGAGCTACAGCTGTGACTGGCAACCGCTTCAAGCAGGAAACGTTTCAATAAACGCAGTCGCTACCGACGCACAAAACCTCTCTTCTTCAGCCTCAGTTCGCATTACCGTGGAAGAGGCGGCCGTAGAGCCACCTCCGCCTGCTGGTGGCTTGTGTGAAGAATATAATGTCTACCCTGACTGGACGCGTGGTGATCATGCTGGCGGCGGCGATATTATGGTTCACAACAACATTGCCTACTCTGCGGTTTACTGGACTCAGTCAGTACCGGGAAGTGATAGCTCGTGGTCGTTGCATTTGAACTGTGATGGCACAGAGCCGGGCACTGCACCATTGCTTTCGCTACAGAATCCAATGGATCCACTGCGTCTTGAAGTTGCAGGCTGGCCAAACACCTTTGTTGTCGCAAGTCCATCAACCAGCACACCATCAACGTTGACGATAGACACCATAAACAGCGATCAAATTGCGGATACGAAAGCGCTAACCCAAGCCTTTGTTACCGTGATTCAACAAGCGAAGCAAGCTGGAACTAGCTCGGTAATTCTACGCAGCGATGTCCTCGATATCGCCACCACAGATAAAGGGACTTCGTTGGGTACGATTGAGGTTCAGCAAGCACTAAAAAGTGCCGTCGCTGAAACAGGAAGCCAGATTGAGCTTGCCGCCATTGATACCTTAAGCAACGATGCGAAAGGCTGGGCTCAAGCTCACAACCTTATCCTGACCAGCGTTGCACCTGCGGCTAACTTTGGCTGGTCACTCAGCATAGGTGAGTTTGCTCACGATAGTCACTCAGGCAGACAATCCGTGTGGGATGAAGCGTCGGTTTATAGTGCAGATTTGCTTTCAACATTCGAGCTCTACCAGCAAGATGACACCAACAAAGCAGACTTTGTTGTCTTTACTAAATCCGCTCAGACACCAGCACTGACAGGTGAGCAATGGCACAACGCGCTTGAATACGTCAAACAGGTAACCGACTACGTTAAAGCCCCTGCAATGCTGGCTGAGATCCCGACCTCACAGGCAGCAAACTACTTTATGGGTCTGACCGATAGCGAACGTCAGATTCGTAAAGCAGCGTACAGCAATGTATTTGCCTTGATGTTCGATCAAGACAGCAGCGAGCTGACCAGCAAGATCGTGGGATACCAACAGGCGAAGGTACCGCTCTACTACGTTGGTGAAACATCGCAAAGCGGCCCGTTAACCCGTTTAGAAGCATTAAACCGTGAACTGGAAAGTGCTGAACAGGTGATGGACAACGAAGCCTTCTTGTACGAAACCCCTCAATCCCAGTGGGTACCCTCTACGGTATATAAATGGGCGGACTTCCTCGAAGGTCTCAACGCGATGCACAACATAGGTGTTGCGGGTAATAAGTTCTGGCTGCTGGATGACAATGTCGATGATCAAACTAACATCAAGTACGCCAAGGTCGCGATCGCCGCTTTCCTCGCTCAGAGTATGCAAGAGACCATTCGTTACAACGCCTGTGACGAGAATAACTGGTCTGAAGTTAAGTATGGAGCGCCAACGGATTATCCGATGTCTGCCAGCTGTGGTCAGCTCGGCCAGAAATACGCTGACTATGGGGTTAACCCAATTTCAGGCCTTGATCACGCTTACTCATGTCCACGTGACGATAAGATGGAAGTCAGTGCTCTGACTCACGCCAAATGGTACGGTGCGCCAGCTCCGGTATTTGCTGCTCCTGACTCGGTACTGGAAGAGCGTGGCCTGCTAGTAAACGGATTTGCTGGTCGTTGGACCAACAACGGCCACTGTAACGATGTACCAGATAAAGTCGACGGCTCTAAACAAGTTTGGGAGCGTGACGATTGTAAAGTCTACGTTGACCAGAAAGCGGGTCAGTTTATCTGGGACGGCAGCAGTCAGGAAAGTGTTCAGGGCTGTGGCTGGTGGGGGCGTGGTGTCATTCAAACCACTGGCCGACAGAACTTCGGTACCTTGAACCACTACTTAGGACGCTCTCATGTCGCTCCAAGTACTATTGGTCAAACCATTGATGGTGTTACGGTAGAAGCGCCACCAGAGAACCCGCTGTACGCGGAATTAGATTTCTGTTCAAACCCAGGCTTGATCTGTAGCTCGGAAGAGAACAAGGAAATTAAATGGATTGCAGGTCTGTTCTACTGGGTAACATCCGTTCAGGATTACCCGGATGAAAGCGGTCAGTACGGCAACTGGAACTACCATAATGAACTGAAAAAGTATGTGGATGGTGGCATGCATGGAACCCAGTTCATCGATGATATTTCTGGCATCGTTAACCGTGGTTGCCCTGCCCTAACCTGTGAGACAGGTGATGTCCACAACGTTAAAGAGCGCCGCGCTAACTTTAAGCTGGTGTTAGAGAAACTCGGCTTGAATCCGCAGTAATCCTTATAGAAAGGCTTTCGCTCAAAGCAAATAAGCCTCTGCAAACGATAATCACAACCCAGCCAGAAACGCTGGGTTGTTTTTTATTGCGTCCCTACTCGCTGATTTAACTCTGTTATTTGCCAATCTGCGTTGCCATACACCAAACTGTTCATGAGCAAGCGATCAAATCATTAGGTTGGCACACAATGACTCCATTAGATAACTGGCTTACACAGATCGAATACTGGTATCAAAATCGAAAGCATGATCAAGGTAACCAGCTAGAATCCCTGATCCTCTCTCCTCCTGATCAAATCTGGGGACCATTCATTTCCGTACAGCAAAGTAAAGCCATCGCGTGCTGGCTCGACGGATGCTTACGCCTTTTCCAACAAGAACGAGAGCGTTCACCCGATAAAGCCTATCATTACCTACAATTTGCTTACAGTAAGTTTCAGCAAGTCGTCGTCCACTATCAAAGTGAACTTGAGCTTAAAGATTGGTGTATGAAAAGAATGCAAAATCTGGTCGTGCTCAGTCTTGAGTTCTGTACACAACAGCTAAGTCCACGCTGGCAAATAGAATCACACCAATTGATCGAAAACCATGTTCGCTTTATGGCACAACAGCAATGGAATGAAGATCGGAACTATGATCAAGGTAAATCATCGTTTCATTAGGATTGAGCGAAAAACGCGGATCAATGATCAAGGAGAAGCATGATCATTACTCCGCAACTCAAGATGCCGCAGTGGAAATTCAGGCAAAAAAAAAGCGAGTTCAGAGAACTCGCAAAATATTCAGAATGAATGTAACAATATGAGCCAATCTATCAGGGATAATCCTATCCCTCATTCATCAGAAAGGACAAAAGGTTGTCTATTCGGGATAAATATTATCCAACTCGAAGTGATACATTGTCAGTGCTCTGTCAGAGGAATGTAGTAGCTTTGTCTTAATGTTAGTCGAGTGTAACAAGGTGTTTTTGATAGTAAGAAAACACTAAAAAGCCAGCAGAAATCTGCTGGCTTGATCGTTTTCATTGATGGTCGTTGGCTCAAACGGCGACTTCATCCAAGGCTCTAAATACTGTTTCATCCAGATGACCTTCGAAGACTTGCTTACACACTTTTCTGCGCACAGCCAATCCAGCAATTAATCGCTCTATGGATAAATGCTTGTTCTCGCTCTGGCTGTTGTAGAGCTCGACCATCTTACTCAACGTTTCGTATGGAACGGCCTGTTCACCTACGCGTAGGAAATCAAGCTTGTCAATCAGCTCCAGACACTCTTCTTGGATTGAGCTATGGGAATGCCCTGTCATCGCCGCTAAAGCTGTTATAGAGCGTTCTAGAGCCTCTGATGAGGTATATTTAGATAGAGTAATGGTAATTTCATCAGCATTGATCTCTACTAGGTGCTTGCGTTGCTTCACTCGACGACCGAGTTTTCCGCGTGGTGCACGCTCTTTGCGCTGGATAGGCTCGAACTCGCCATCAATAATCTGCGACATCTCTTCGAGCTGTTGTTTAGACACCATCTCATTGCGCAGTGGGTTCGGCAGCGTTGGCGCCATATTACGTTTGCCAGCATTCGTCGTTCGAGCACGAGAGTAGCGGAGCACTTCTTCGGCATCACATTTAATATCGAACTGATAATCTTTGACTTTGTCGTTGTCGATCATCGCCGAGATCGTCAGATGATAACCCCAAAGGTTGACGACAAATAGCTCGTCACTCCCCTTCTCTTTTGACAGTTTTTTGAGTTCGCGGATCAGATCCATTGAGAAGCGACGCCACTCAATGTTACGCGCCAGTTTTTGATTTAACTCACTCAATAGCATCACGTCAGAATGACGACGTGACATACGGCTTCGGAAGTAGCTGTACAACTGGAAAACCAGCGTGTGCTGTTTAAGAATCTCAGGCGGGAACAAGAAAAAATAATCGCGAGTAAGCAGCTCTTCGTAGAACGACGGTTCCCAGACAAGAATGTATAGGTTCGGTTTAATGCGTATTTCGCCGTCAGCGCCCTCTGTAGGGGCTTCTTCCGATGCAGTGATGGTACGGGCCAAAAATCTAAAACGATCGCTCTTAAAGCCTTCTGGCATGTTCTCGCTTAGCCATCGACCTGTAAGCTCATGTAGCTGAAAGTCGGTAAACTCGATGCGATCAATACTATCGCGAATTGAGTCGCGTGCCGGTCCGCTATCTTTCTTGCCACGTAGTGAGAGAATATCGGTAATGTACAACGGCGTTTTATTCGGTACATGAGTGCCATCTAGCTGGTATTGATGTTGATGATGCTCATGGTACTGCACGGTTAACGTGAAAAGTGCAAACAAAGTCATCAGATCATCAACGGTCATGATGCTCTTAGAAGATCGTGTTTCGATCACAGCACGTGTACCAGAGATCGACACCATGCTCTTTTGGTAACTTTTTCGCGTACGTGGTGGCGCTAGCGCCTGGTCAATAATGCCAGCCCAGTTAGTGGGAGAAACAACAAACTGATCCGCTTCATCTTTCATTGCTGGTGGCGTATTCAAACCATGCTCATTGAGCAAGCGCTTATTGACTTGCGTTTGAGCTAACGCTTTTGATCGTTTCTGCTTTTCACTCAGTTTGACGGATTCAGTCACTAGACTCGTGGCGCCGAGTACGGAGATCAATTGGTTTGGATTAACAAAGCGGTGCAGCATCGTTTTACCAGCAAGTCCTTCTTCGAACCGAACTGGAACTTGTTGAAATAAGCCAATATTGACGGCTGCACGCAGGCGCTGCTGAATTGCGGCTCGCGTGACTTGTCCGTCTGTGGCATCAATAAGCTCGGTAGTCGAGACTAAACCATCTTTACTGCTAAAGCCTCGTAAAGAGATTAAGTTAAGAAGTTCAACGATACTTTTCGTAACGCCTTTAAAGTGTTGGTATTGTTCAATCCAGTTAACCGCGACTTCCGACACTTCAAATAGGTGCCCATCTTTGTGGCTTCTTGGCGCTTTGATCAGTAGTTTTTCTTCTGAGCTCATTATTAGATCCGTATCACACTAGCCGTAATATCGCTATAGTTCCGAAAGAATAAAGAAAAAAAGATCATAAATAAAGAAAAACTTGTTGCTCTTAAATAACTGATCTTTTTGATTAATATGATCTTAATTGATTATATGATCTATTGATCTGGGCGAGAATTTGCTTGTAAGTAATTGTGTTATAAGAACTATTTTTTTTGTCGGCTGAAAGCATGATCATGTAAATAACGAAAGCATGATCATTAAGTATTTGAAAGCATGATCAAAAATGCTTAGAACGATGATCATCACAGCATCGAATAAATGATCAATGCAATGATGAAAGCATGATCATCATAATTGCACACCTTATCCACAAGCTGAAGTAAACAAAGACATTTGCCTCTGCTCATCGAGTGCTAATAATTGTCCAATTTAGCGAAACGATGATCAAGGAAACAATCTTGAAATCGTTAAATTGAACACTTTAACGCCAATCTTGAAAGTCGAGCTTCATGTTTACTATCTTATCCACATTGGGTTATGAGTAAATAGGGTTGCGAAAGCATGATCATGAAATGAAGGCGAGTTCGTCCAATTATTGAGTTGTCGGTCAATATTGCGATTTTCACCTCGTTATATTAGCCCAAGTCTTAGTCCATCTGCATTTGTCCGTAAATTGGTGACAAATTTACATGCTTCCGAAGACTCCTACTACTTGATCATTGTTCCGATCTTAGATCAATCGTTTATCAAAAATGTCGATCATGCTTTTAGCAACTCAACGCCTTGATCATTGTTCCTAAATAGGGAAATTATCCTGAAAGCATGATCACCAGATATTCCTTGATCATGGTTCCGAAACGGAACTCGTCTAGCGAATGGTTAGCTCCATATATCTGTCGCCCTTGCCTAATGAAAGTTTCTCGTTTGTTATCACTTTGAAAGTCAAAATTGCACCTACCGTAAATTAGACAGCGATCTTAATCGTTCCGAGTGAATGTCATCTGTGTTTTAGTGCCTACATTTTTACATTGTAAATAAGTGATGCTGTAACACTTTTAATCTGTGTTGCTTTGTGATGTAGTATAGAGACAAAAATTGACAACAAATTGACCTATTTTTGCTGATTGGCATTAAATAGAATGTCATATTTCTATTTAATGTGATTCGCATCCATAATTGCACGTTCACCTTTTTATTGTTTATTGTTGTAAATGCTGTACAATAATTTTCAGTCACTAATAACGGAATTTGGCAAATGAAACGAGAACATACGATTGAGAATCTCATACAGCTCGCTGAGAAAACCGCTCAGGTTCAAGCTGATCGTATAGAAATTGTGTTGGAAGAGCGTAGCGATGAGCATTTCCCACCAATGTCAAAAGCATTGATGGAAACTCGCTCGGGTTTAACTCGCCGTAAGCTTGATGATGCTATCAGCAAGTTGGAAGAGTCTGGTCACCAATTCACTAAGAACAACGCCAACCATTACTCTATTTCTTTGCAAGAAGCACATATGTTGATGGATGCGGCGGGGATCCCGAAGTTTCATGAACGTAAGAAAAATAACGAAAATAAACCGTGGATCATTAATGTTCAGAACCAGAAGGGTGGTACCGGTAAGTCGATGACTGCGGTTCATCTTGCTGCTTGCTTGGCGCTTAACTTAGACAAGCGTTACCGCATTTGTCTTATCGACTTAGATCCACAGGGTTCACTACGTCTGTTTTTAAATCCACAGATTAGCCTGACTGATCATGACAACATTTACTCAGCTGTTGATATCATGCTTGATAACGTGCCTGAGGGGGTAGAAGTCGACAATGAGTTCTTACACAAAAACGTGTTGTTGCCGACTCAGTATCCTAACTTAAAAACGGTTTCGGCGTTCCCTGAAGATGCCATGTTTAACGCGGAAGCGTGGCAGCACCTATCACAAAATCAATCACTGGATATTGTTAGGCTGCTGAAAGAAAAGTTGATTGATAAAATTGCCGACGACTTTGATGTGATCATGATTGATACCGGGCCACATGTGGATCCATTAGTATGGAATGCGATGTACGCGTCGAATGCTCTATTGATCCCATGTGCTGCAAAACGACTAGACTGGGCATCGACAGTTAACTTTTTCCAGCATTTACCGACCGTTTATGAAATGTTCCCAGAAGATTGGCAGGGGCTAGAATTTGTTCGTCTGATGCCGACCATGTTCGAAGATGACAACAAGAAGCAAGTCGCAGTTCTTACCGAGATGAACTATTTACTTGGTGATCAGGTGATGATGGCAACGATTCCGCGTAGCCGCGCATTTGAAACGTGTGCTGATACCTACAGCACAGTTTTCGATCTCACAACCAGTGATTTTGAAGGCGGTAAGAAGACACTAGCGACGGCGCAAGATGCGGTTCAGAAGAGTGCATTAGAACTGGAGCGTGTGCTTCATGGTCATTGGTCATCACTAAATCAGGGGTAAGTAGAAAATGGCAATTAAGACTTCAGATTTAAACGCGAGATTATTTGGTAAAGCGAATAAGCGCCATGTGACGACTCCACAAGAAGCGCAGCAAGCGGCGAAAGAGAAAGCTCAAATCATTGAGTTGTCGGTTGCGGGTGAAGAGAAGGTCGAGTTTGAGTTAGTTCGTATCCCGGCAGAGCAGGTGAGCGAGAAGACCGTTGTTTTCGCAGAAAACGCGCGCGAGCAAGCGTTCTTAAATGAACACGCGCTATCAGATGTACTAGTCACACTTAAAGAACGTGGCCAGCAATATCCTGCTGTTGGACGCAAGCGCGAAGACGGAAAAATCGAAGTGCTCGATGGTAGTCGTCGTCGCATGTCTTGTATCTTAGCTGGGCAAGAGTTCCTTATTTACGTTGGCGAAAACATCAGTACCGAGCATGCTAAGTTCCTGTCTGACGTTGCGAACGCGCACAAGCCACTTTCCTTGTATGAAAAAGGCAAGGAGATGCTCGCTAAACTGGAAAAAGGTGAAGCAGACGATCAGAAAGCACTGGCAAAAATGTTCCAGTGCAGTGAAGCGTTAGTCAGTGGTGCTCTTAAGGCTGCCGATTTGCCGTTAGAATTGCTGCAAGCTTACCCTAACGTTGCCGAACTTGGTCGTCCGACTATCGTGAAACTGCACAAGCAATTTAATGGTTTGGAGCAGAGCCAACAGAATAAGCTGCTAGACAAGTGTCGTTCTAAGGACGGTTTTGTATGGCAGAGAAGTCAGTCTCAAGGTGTGGCTCGTATTACCAAAGAGGTGACTGAAACCATTGAAGCTTGGATTGAAGAGCTTGCGCCAAGTAAGAAATCGGCGGTAAGTAAAACCGATCTAGTAAAAGGTCGTGCAAGTTACAGTCGTAAAGGCAGCAACTTAACGCTCAACTTAAAGAAAGTTGATGACGCGTTGATGAAAGAGATTCTGGATCTTGTTGCAAGCAAACTGAATTGATGACAATGTTTGGTCAAATAAAGCCGCCTCTGGGCGGCTTTTTTTATGTCATAATGTCGGCAGATAAACACGATTGAAACAGTACCTATTGCATGAAAACCATACACGACTACTTTTCTCAGCTTCTCGTTATTGCCACTCAGCGTAATCACCGTTTTGGTGTCGTTGTTCGTGGAGGCGATGAGTGGCAACAGCAATGTCTTGTCGAGGTTGCTAGCCAAGTTGATCCATCGGCTATCTATCAATTGGGTGGCGATGCTTCAGTAGAAGTCAGTCGGTTCGCTAAGTTCAATAAGGGTCAGCAGCTGTTGGGGCAAGAGTGCCAACTGCTGATCTGTGATTTTCGTGCTGGCTTTGATGCCAACAGTTTTACCGCCGCAACAGGCTGTGTTCGAGGCGGCGGTCTGATTGTTATCGTCACCGCCAAAGAAGACAGAGAGCGTCTTGACCAAATGTGGTTGGAGAACGCATTGGATGGACTGATTCAGCTCCATCAAGATCAATCGTTGCCCCAACTCCCTAGCGCTAAGGTCAGTGATTTCGATCCATATCAAGACCAACAACAAGCGATAGAGAAAATTATCAAAGTGGTGGAAGGTCACCGAAAGAGACCATTAGTGATGACCGCTGATCGTGGGCGCGGAAAAAGTAGTGCCCTAGGCATAGCAGCGGCTCAACTGATGCAATCTCGCACTCTACGCATCGTTGTTACCGCGCCAAGTATTGCAACCGTTCAACCTGTTTTTGAGCATGCCAGTCGTTTATTGAATGGCGTCAAGATGGACAACAACCAGCTGTGCTTTCAGCAGTCGATTCTTGAGTTTGTTGCGCCGGATGAGTTATTACGCAACCAAACTGAGCTTGATTGTCTATTGGTTGATGAAGCCTCGGCGATTCCAATTCCTATGCTGCAAAGTATGGTAGAACGATACCATCGAGCCGTCTTTTCAACGACGATTCATGGCTATGAAGGTTGTGGTCGTGGCTTTAGCTTAAAGTTTCAAACTTGGCTTAAACAGCAACGCCCAGGAACGTCCTTTTATCATCTGCAACAGCCTATAAGATGGGCGACTGATGACCCGTTAGAAAAGTGGTTGTTCGATAGTTTTCTTCTCAATAGTGAGTTGATGGATCTTTCCAGTCAAGCTCAAGACCCTATCTTGCAGCGGGTAGACAAGCGTCAACTGATTTCTTCTCCTGAGATTCTTAACAACTGTTTCGCTTTGTTGGTCAACGCTCACTACCAAACTTCACCGAATGACCTGATGTTGTTACTCGCTGACGATGCGATTCACCTTTATACCGCATTCGATGGTGATATCTGCCTTGGATGTATTCTAGCGATTGAAGAGGGTAAGTTGACGAGTGATCTGCTTGAGCAGATTTGTATGGGTAAGCGTCGACCAAAAGGGCATTTGGTTGCGACAACTTTGGCAAACCAGCTTGGCATCACGGAAGCGGCGCAACAATCGAGCTTACGTATCATGCGGATTGCTGTTCATCCTCAAGGTCAAAGAAAAAGGATTGGACAGCAATTGATTCGTCATTTGATACACAATAGCGACTATGACTTTTACTCCACCAGCTTTGGGGCGACGAGTGAATTGGTTCAATTTTGGCATCGCTGCGGTTTTGCGTCAGTTCGGCTGGGCAGCCAACGTGATCAAGCGAGTGGAACGCACTCTCTTGTGATGGTGAAAGGGAACGTCGATTGGCTTAATAGTGCGAGGGCGCAGTTTTTTCATGGCTTCGATTATTCATTGAGTACTCTGTTTGCTCAACTTGAGATTGAACTCGTCCGTAGTTTAATCGCAAATAAAGATGCTTCCGTTGATAAACCTAGCTTCAACCCACTGTTCGAGCGGTATTGCTTAGGCGGGGCAAGTTACGAAAGCGTCGCTCCCCATCTCTATTCTTGGTGGCAAGATACCCCTTCATTGGCAGGCAAAGTCAGCGACTTTTTCATACGCCTCGTGGTGCAACGAAACACTTGGTCATCTTGTATAGCTGAATTTGGTTTTGCTGGCAGGAAGCAGGCAGAGCAAGTTTTTCGTCAGCAGTTAAGTGAGTTACTCACTTAACTCTCTCTACTCGCACTAAATCTACAAAATTTACACTGTAAAAGCGGTTCTGTGTGGAGCCATTTACAGTGTAAACCGCGTTGGTGTTTACACTGTAAATCAAAAACGTTTCAGAGTTTTGCATGTCGTTTTTCAAACGGCAGTGGATAAAATTGTGAAAATTTATCCAACTGTGCAAACTTATGTAATTGATTAATTCTTAAAGATAAAAGTTCTTATATCGTCTCTCTGCATCAAACTCTCACCCAAACTATCTAGTTTTACTTGCTTGCGCATTAATTATTCCTTCCTACACTCATCTTAAGCAACATGGTTAATATCGGCTAGGAATAATAATAAAGTGAAGGTTGAAAACATGGACTGTTTATTACCTGCGTCATTGGACATCTCGACAGTGCTCGATAGCGCCAATGACTATAAGGCTTGGCTTGCTCAAGATACCAATCAACTTCATATCGATGCTTCACAGGTCAATCGCGTTGATGCCGCAGGGTTACAGGCATTGACCGCGTTATTCTTATCCGCTAAATCCCATCAGATCGATATTCGACTAGTAAAACCTACTCCATTACTAATCGAGGGTATTAATACATTAGGACTGCACGATCAGTTTGATATCAATAGTGAAGTTGGAGAACCGCAACATGACTAAAATACTAGCTGTGGATGATTCTGTGTCTATTCGCCAAATGGTCAGTCACACATTACGTGACGCTGGCTATGACGTAGAGACTGCTAACGATGGGCGAGACGCTCTAAGCAAAGTGACTTCAGCGAAATTCGATGTGGTCATTTCGGATGTCAATATGCCAAATATGGGTGGATTTGAGTTGGTTAAAGCGCTACGCGAAAAGCCGCAATACAAGTTTATTCCGATTTTAATGCTGACCACGGAAACCAGCGCCGACAAGAAACAAGAAGGTAAGTCAGCTGGCGCGACAGGTTGGTTAGTAAAACCGTTTAATCCAGACACACTCCTAAAAACATTAAAACGTGTGATTTAAACGACGCTTCTCTCACATAGCAACGTCAATTGGTGAGGTTATTATGGCATTGGACATGGAACAGTTACGCAAGATGTTTTACGAGGAATGTCGTGAAAATCTTGAAGTGCTTGAAGATGTGTTGCTCAATTTGGATCCTACCCATGTAGAAGATGAGTCAATCAACACGATTTTTCGTGCTGCTCACTCAATCAAAGGGGGAGCAGGGACGTTTAATCTGCTCGACATCAGCGAGTTTACGCATAGCGTTGAAGCTTACCTCGATCTCGTTCGCAATCATCAACGTAGTCTCAGTGCCGAAACGATCGACTTGTTACTGAAGAGCGGTGATTGTATCCACAGCATGCTTGAAGGTCATGAACAGGGGAGTGAAGTGAATGACGCTCTCAAGCAAGAAGTAAGTCTCAAGTTAGTTGCCTTATTGGATGAGAACTCAATAGAGCCTCAGTCATCAAATGCTGGGCTAGCCGAAACGCAAAGCTCACCTTCCAACCAAAGCAACCAGCCTTGGCGAATCGTGTTCACCCCACATCAGGAGATGTTCTTTAGTGGTAACGATCCACTAAGGATTCTTCGTGAGCTGACTGAACTGGATGCGTCTTGTGTGATAGAAGTCGACACATCAAAACTTCCTGAGATTGAAGCCTTGGAGTCTGAACTTTGCTATCTCTCTTGGCATGCCACTATCAGCGGATTGGTTGAAGAGGATTTAATCCGAGAGATTTTCGAGTGGGTTGAAGATGAGTGTGACTTAACCGTTGAACGCATTGGTAGCAATGAATCGAGTGATGCTAGTGAAGCGTTGTCTGACCTTGTCCAAACAGCACCTCAAGTTGAGGCCGTCGAAAAGAAAACAGAAACTGAAGCGAAATCGACAAAGGCGGCAAAATCAGATTCCAGCGTGAGTTCTATCCGTGTCGACATAGACAAAGTCGACAGCCTGATTAACTTAGTTGGCGAATTGGTGATTACCCAGTCCATGCTCACTGAAATTGGCAATGACTTTACGATTGAGAAATTAGAGAAGCTCAAAACAGGCCTAGATCAACTGCTGCAAAATAGCAAAGACTTGCAAGAAAACGTACTCAATATTCGTATGTTACCGATGAGTTTTGCATTCAGCCGTTTCCCGCGTTTGGTGCGGGATCTATCGAGTCGTCTTGAGAAACAGGTGGATCTACAAATAAAAGGTGAGCAAACCGAACTCGATAAAACCGTCCTCGAGCGCATTGTCGATCCATTAGTCCACCTTGTTCGAAATGGTATTGATCATGGAATCGAACAACCATCGACGCGACTTGCAAGCGGAAAGCCGGAGGTCGGTGTTATTGAGTTGAATGCTTACCATCAGGGTGGCTCAATAGTGATTGAGATTAAAGATGATGGTGCAGGGCTGAACTGTGACAAGTTATGGGATAAAGCATTAGAAAAAGGTGTATTGGCTGCGGATTCTCGCCGCGACGAATATTCCGATAAACAGCTAATGAATCTGATTTTTGCGCCGGGTTTTTCAACCGCAGAACAAGTGTCCGATATTTCTGGACGAGGAGTCGGAATGGATGTGGTTCGCCGCAACATTGAGGAGCTCGGCGGACATATCGAGGTTGAATCTAAGCTGGGTGAAGGAAGTTGTTTCACGATTAGTTTACCTCTCACATTAGCCATTCTTGATGGCCAGTTAGTGAAAGTGGCGGGAGAGGTGTATGTGATACCTTTGCTGACGATTGTCGAATCAATTCAAATTGATCCTGCCTGTATCAAGATTGCTTCTGGTGGCATTGAACTCTATCGATTACGCGAAGAAAACATTCCTATTTTACGTCTCCAAGATGAGTTGGAGATGGGGGAGAGTGGAGCACTAGAACAACGCATTCTCTGCTTTGTAGAGGCCGCTGGAAATCGAGTGGGTTTGTTGCTTGATGAATTGCATGACCAACAGCAAGTGGTGATCAAGAGCCTTGAATCAAACTACAGCAAGGTAGCTGGGATCTCAGGTGCAACGATTTTAGGAGATGGCTCGGTCTCTTTGATTCTCGATATCCAAGGGTTAATCACGAACTTCCTCAATCGTTCTTCCGAAGTCACTCACAACGGTATTGCGGCGTAAGGAGACGATATGGATGCAGTAATCACAGACATGGACCGTTCCGTTGGAATGAATGATGTCGCGAAAAAAAATATTGCTGAACAAGCGGAAGCGCTACTCGACAGCATGGGTGATGAAGTAAGTGAAAGCGCGGATTTTTTGAGTTTCGAACTGGCGCATGAACTGTATGGCGTTGAAATCAAAGATGTTGAAGAGATCCGTGTTTGGGAAAGACCAACGCCTATCCCCAGAGCTCCCAAGTTTGTTCTTGGTGTGATCAACCTACGTGGAATGATTGTCCCTGTTATCGATTTACGCTCTCGCTTCTCGGTTGGCAAATGTGAATATCTACCAACCACAGTCGTGATTGTACTTCGTTACAGTGACAGTGAAAGAGATCGTTTGATGGGGTTGGTGGTTGATGCCGTGAGCGATGTCGTCAGTCGCGGACACAATGAACTCTATCCGGTAGTCGGTGAGTCAATGGTCACGCCCTACCTACAAGGTTTAATCAATGTTGGCGATCAGGTGATGTCACTGCTCAACACGGAAGAGTTACTCAATATTGAACGCATTCTGAGGGCCGAATCATGATCGCGACGCAAGAGTTTCTTAGTTTTGTACTTGAAGGTGAAGAGTACGGCGTACCGATTTTGGATGTGCGAGAAGTTCGCGGTTGGAACCCCGTCAGAGAGGTGCCAAATTCCCCGGCCTACATGAAAGGTGTGCTTGAGATCCGAGGAGAGTATGTGCCGATTGTTGATTTACGAATGCGCTTTGGTTTAACACCCGCAACAATAGGTGTCACAACGGTTGTGATTGTGCTGAATGATACCCAAAAACACCCACTTGGCATTATTGTCGACGGTGTTTCAGAAGTGTACCCGTTGACTGAAGAACAGATAAAACCATCACCACACGTATCCTCAGATGTTGATCATAGCTATGTCCGTGGCATCGCCTCGGTGAGCAATGGTCATTTAGTACTTATTAATTTAGACGCTTTGTTCGATCCGGCAGAGCTAGCAGTACCCAACCAAGCGGAAGAGAGTTGGGCTTAATGCCAATCTGAATGCGGTTTATTCGTTTTGGTAATACACGTCAGAAGAAGCAACCAGTGAGAGGTAACTCATGGCATTTTGGAATAAACAACCAGGGCCTGCTGCTCAATTTGTAGCACCAACGCAGGACACGCTAACCGACGAGTTCCTGCCTGAAGAAGAGCAAGGAATATCGAAGGAGCAACTACTCTCGGCACTCAATACAGCTCAAACCGCTCTGATGATGATTGATCGCGATTTCAATATCACATATCTCAATCAGAAGTCCATTGATCTGCTCAAGATGCATGAGGCTCTGTTTCAATCGATTTGGCCAAATTTTAAAGCAACCGAAGAGTTCTTATTGGGCTATTGCATAGACTTGTTTCACACCAATCCGAGTCATCAACGACAGATGCTATCCAATCCATCTAACTTACCTTACACCACGACCATCACGGTCAAAGACGTTAAGATCGAACTGAACGTAGGGGCGATCATAGATGCAAGCGGTACGTATGTAGGTAACACATTAGAATGGTCTGACGTAACGGAAGCGCTTAAGCAGAAGAATGATATTGCCCGCTTACAAGCCGCGGTGAATCAGGCGCAAACCGCGATGGTCATGATCGACAGAGACCTGTTAATCACTTACGCCAACCAAGAAACCATTAATCTGTTTAGCAAGCATGAAGCAACCATGCGTTCAGTATGGGCAGGGTTTACGGCCAGTGAAGAGTGGTTAATGGGGCGTTGTATTGACGAGTTCCATCGCAATCCGGCTCACCAAAGACAACTGCTGGCTGACCCGAATAACTTGCCGTACAGCACTGACATTAGCATCAAAGATTTAAAGATTGAGTTAAATGTTGCTGCGATTAATGACGCTCAGGGCAACTATATTGGCAATACGCTTGAGTGGCGTGATGTGACTGAAGCGCGAGCAAAAGAAGAGGAGATTGGTCGATTGGCCTCTGCGGTTGCTGGCATGACAACCAATATTATGATGGCCAACAAAGAGGGCATCATTACCTATCTCAATCCTGCATTACACAATTTACTGCGCAGCCGAGAAAGTGATCTTCAGAAAGTTCTACCGGGATTTGATGCCAGTAATCTGGTTGGAAAGAGCATCGACATCTTCCATAAGAATCCAGGCCACCAGCGCAACATCATTACCAATCCTGATCGCCTCCCTTTCTCCTCCAATATTGCGGTCGGCGGATTGGAATTTAACCTCACCTGTATTGCGATGCGAGATGGGCAGGGCAACTACATAGGGCCAGCTTTGCAATGGGTTGACATCACTGAACAGCAAGATGGTCAGCGTCAGGTCGAATCCTTGATTCAAAAAGCCATTGCCGGTGACTTGAGTGAACGTATTGATACCAGCGTTTATAACGGCTTTATGAAAGAGTTGGGCGATGGCATCAACAACTTACTCGATACCATGGTTGTTCCGTTAGGCCAGTGTATTGATGTCATGAGTCAGGTGGCGGAAGGTAATCTCAACACCACTATGCCCGAAGATAACACGGGTGAGTTTGCTCGTCTGTCCAATGCCGTGAACACCTCCATTCTTAACCTACGCAATATGGTTGACAAAATTACTCAGTCATCGGCTCGTGTTGCGACTGCCTCTACGGAGATTGCAGAAGGCAACAATGACTTGAGTCAGCGCGTCGAAGCTCAAGCCTCAAACTTAGAAGAGACAGCGGCGAGTATGGAGCAAATGACCGCAACAGTGCGCCAAAATGCGGATAACGCCAAAGGAGCCAACGAGCTATCGGATGATGCGGCTAAAAAAGCCAGTAAAGGGGGTGAAGTGGTTGGTCAGGCGGTGTCTGCAATGGCCGAGATCAATACCGCGAGTAAGAAAATTGCCGACATCATTGGCGTGATAGATGAGATTGCTTTCCAAACGAACTTATTGGCACTCAATGCCGCCGTGGAAGCCGCTCGTGCTGGTGAACAGGGTCGTGGTTTTGCTGTTGTTGCTGGTGAAGTCCGTAATCTCGCACAGCGCAGTGCGGCGGCGGCGAAAGAGATCAAAGGCCTAATCAAAGACAGTGTTGAAAAAGTCGACGAAGGTTCACGTCTGGTTGATGAATCGGGAGAAACGCTCAATGAAATTGTAGAAGCCGTAGAGAAGGTGACAGAGCTGATTGCACAGATTGCCTCTTCAAGTCAGGAGCAGTCTACGGGTATTGATGAAATCAATCGAGCGATAGCAACAATGGATGAGATGACACAGCAGAATGCGTCATTGGTTGAAGAAACCTCCGCGGCGAGTCAATCACTCAAAGACGAAGGCAAGCAACTGCTGCATCTGATGAACTTCTTTGCGACGGACAACAATGTGACCACCTTTGAATCTAAGTCGTTGGACAAAGTGAGAGACAACAATGTTCGCGAAATTAGAACACCAAAGGTTGCCAATTCTAGCTTCAAGCTTGAAGAGGATGGGGACGAATGGGAAGAGTTCTAGCTCAGGCTGAAAACTCGGTGGCTGATAAGAGTGAGTTTGAACTGACGGATAAAGACTTCAAGTTTATTCAATGGTTCATGCATAAAAACGTCGGCATCTTCTTTTCAGATCGGAAGAGAACCATGGTTTATGGCCGGATTAGTCGCCAGCTACGGCGACTAGGCCTACGTCGTTTTCGCGATTACCGACCCATGATTGAGCAGGACCCGTCGGAGCAAGCTAACTTCATTAATTGTCTGACAACCAATAAAACGCAGTTCTTTCGCGAGTATCACCACTTTGAGTTTCTTGAAAAGGTACTTGTTAAAGAGTGGCGAGAACAAGGACTGAGCAAACTCAGAATTTGGTCCGCAGGTTGTTCAACCGGAGAGGAGCCGTACAGCTTTGTGGCTTCTCTCCATTGGGCACAGGCGTTCGACCAGTTTGAAGATATCAGACTGACTGCGACGGATTTGGATACCAAAGTATTGCAACATGCGCAGCGTGGAATCTATAGCGATGACGCGATTAAAACGATACCGAGTAAGTATCTTAAACCGAGTTTTGTCCGTGGTACTGGGGTACAGCAGGGCAACATTAAGTGTCGCATTGGATTGCAAAAATACATTCAGTTTCGTCAGTTGAACTTACTGGAGAATTGGGATTTTTCAGAGCCCTTTGATCTGATCTCATGTCGGAATGTGATGATCTATTTCGACAGACAGACCCAAGCGAAATTGATCAAACGTTTTTATCAACAACTCAAACCAAATGGCGTGCTCTTTATTGGTCATTCAGAGAGTGTCCCTGCGAACCTTGATCTGTTTCACCATGTTGGGCACACCATTTACGTAAAAAAATAGGCAATAACAATGATCAGTTCGAGGCTAGTAACACCAAAGTATGAAAACAGTCACTTCAATCGCTTTTACCATCCAACCCAAGAAAAGCACATAGTGAAGTTGTTACCAGGAGGGATATATAGCACAAAAGCGCAAGACGAGTTGATCGCGACAGGGCTAGGGTCGTGTGTCGCGGCTTGTATGTGGGATGCCAATGAAGGGATTGGTGGAATGAATCACTTTTTGTTGCCATTTGACAGCAAGTCTCAGCTCAAATCATGGAATCCAGCGGAGGTCATCTCTACTGCTTCTCGTTATGGGAGCTATGCGATGGAAATGTTGCTTAATGCCATGCTCGCTAGAGGCGCTAAGCGATCTTCCTTGCAGGTGAAGGTCTTCGGAGGGGCGCAAATGTTAGGGCGCAACTCGATGATAGGGGAAAAGAACGTCGCATTTATTCTTAATTACATTCAACAAGAAGGAATGAATGTGACAGCACAAGATCTAGGAGGTCTTGAACCTCGGAAAGTCATTTTTGACCCGATAAGTGGTAGGGCGTGGTTAAAGAGAATTCCGTTTACAGAAGTGCACCTCCTACAGCACCAAGAAGAAAAATATGCCAGTCAGTTGGATAGGGAAAGTCATCGCCCACATGACGATGACGTGGAGCTGTTTTAATGAGAAAAATTAAAGTACTTATTGTTGATGATTCGCCAGTCTTCAGAGCTTTGCTACAACAACTGATCAACTCAGATCCTGATTTAGAAGTGGTTGCCATGGCAGAAGACCCCTTTCAAGCACGAGAGTTGATCAAGCAACATAATCCCGATGTGCTGACACTCGACATCGAAATGCCAAAAATGAATGGTGTCCAGTTCTTAAAAAACTTGATGCGTCTAAGACCGATGCCTGTGGTGATGATTTCCACTCTTACTCAGCATGGGGCAGGGCCTACACTGGCGGCATTAGAGCTTGGCGCGGTAGATTATTTCCCTAAACCAGCGGTAGAAAGTACGGCTGATATGGTGAACTATAAAGCGTTGGTTAACGAAAAAATCAAGATGGCGGCGGGAGCGAATGTTGCAACGTCGTCAGCACACAATTCGGCCGTTAAGCTCGCGACCCCTAAGCATAATCACAAAGTAGAAGTGATTGCAATCGGCGCATCAACCGGTGGAACTGAAGCGGTAAAACAAGTGCTATCTACGTTGCCGTCTGGGTTACCCCCGATCATCATTACCCAACATATCAGTGCTATGTTCTCCTCTTCTTTTGCTGAACGTCTCAATGAACATAGTGATATTGAGGTTAAGGAGCTCACCGCTAATCGAGCCCCATTGACCAATGGCTGCGCCTATCTTGCTCCGGGTGACAAACATATCGTTGTTGTTCGACGTGGTACTCACCTCTACTGTCAGCTCGATGATCGTCCCGCCGTCAACCGACACAAGCCTTCCGTTGATGTCATGTTTGATGCGGTGGCAGAAACGGTAGGCAAAAAAGCCATAGGTGTGATCTTGACGGGGATGGGACAAGATGGAGCCAGAGGCATGCTTAGGATGAAAGAGCAGGGGGCGAAAACCATCGCTCAGGACCAAGCCTCTTCCGTCGTTTGGGGAATGCCTCGTGTCGCGGTAGAAATGGATGCAGCAATGTCAGTGGTTGACCTCAACAGCGTTGCTGAGCAGATATGCCACTACTTATCTAGCGATTCATAGTTTGGGCTTACAACATCAAGGAAGAACGATGAAAACAAAAATAAGCAAAATTAAAACCCGCTACTTCATTGCTGTTGGCTTACAAGTATTGCTCTTGTCGATTGCTGTGAGTATGTCCTCCTCTATCGCCCATGTTGCTTTGATGGTGTTGGCTGCGGCAATCCCATGGCTGGTCATGCCAAAGCAAATGAATAACAGTGAATCGAGTGCTCAAGCGGTGGCAACGCCAAGCCAAGTGAATACCACACCTAAGGAAGTCTATCCGTTACTTACGGTGCTTTCTCAGCAACTAAAAGAGCCTTTAGATCATCAGAGAAGTGTGGTGGATGAGTCAGTGGAGACTCTCAACGAAAGCTACTTTGAACTACAAAAACTTGCGGAGGGGCAAAATCAGATCACCGCTGAATTGGTCGACAATCTGCTTGGCAGCCGTGATAGCGATAGCGACATTAGTCAGGTACTGCCTAAAACTGAGGCAATCATTCGTCAGTTTGTCGATACTCTTGTGGATGTCTCAGAGAAAAGTATCTCGGCGGTACATAGTATTCATGATATGTCGGATAAATTGGATGCCGTATTCCGCTTGCTGGAGCAAGTGAGAGGCCTGTCTGAGCAGACAAATTTGTTGGCGTTAAACGCAGCAATAGAAGCAGCTCGGGCTGGTGACGCTGGACGCGGATTCGCTGTTGTGGCTCAGGAGGTACGCAACTTATCGGTGAAAGCAGAAGAATTAAATACCCAGATTGAAGCTGAGATCAGTGTGGCTCAAAAAACGGTTAAAGAGGCGAACAAAACCGTTGGTGAAATGGCCTCTATTGATATGACCGAGGCCATTGAGTCGAAGGAAAAAGTCGATGACATGCTGCGAGGCGTACAGCAGGTAAATATATCTGTAGAGCAAGAGGTGCAGAAAATCCGTTCCAGTGGCGAGTTGTTGCACGCCCAAGTTGATAACGGAATTCGTGCTTTACAGTTTGCCGATATCATTGTCCAGCAAGGTGATTACGCCAAGCAAACCGTGGGCTATCTACAGCAGTTTGCTGAGCTCTGCCAACAGTGGACAACCAATGGTATCGATTTCAATGAATTCACATTGGCGTTAGTCGAATTACAGGAGCAAGTTGACAATCGTGGTGCTCCAGCGGCTTCTCAAGAAAGCATTGATGAAGGGGAGGTTGAACTGTTCTGAACTCTTGAGTTGTCTAACTATTTCACAAGGAGATCAACATGTCAGTTGAAGCACAGGTAGACGCTGCGGCGAAACATATAACAATACTGATTGAGGGCGCTTTTGGGTTCAATTTGGTGCAGGACTTTAGGCGCTGTTATAACGACCGACAAGAGTTTCGTTTTACGATAGATCTAAGAAAAGTTGATTACATCGATAGTGCTGGATTAGGCATGTTGCTCAATATGCATAATTATTTAGGCCAAGACGATGGCATGATTAAAATAACCAACACGCTGCCACAAGTTAGAAAGATTTTGACCATTTCTCGATTCGACAAGAAGTTTGTCATCGAATGAAAAGCTGAGGAGGTCGTATGCATGTAATGATTGTTGATGATCATGCTACGAACAGAGAGCTATGCCGCTTTATGCTTAGCGATCTCTCTGACGTTGTAAGCACATTTGAAAATGGCGAAGGCGTGGTTCAGGCGATGTTGGAAATGGATGACTTGCCTGATGTCATCTTGCTTGACGTGATGATGCCTGTCAAAGATGGCATCACGACTGCACGCGAGATTCGGCAGGCTTTTCCTGATGTCCATATACCGATCATTTTCCTCACAGTATTAGACGATCATGCATCTTTTGAACGTTGCCTGAAATATGGCGATGATTTTATTCTCAAGCCCGTCGAACGGAGTGTTTTGCTGGCAAAAGTTCAAGCGCACTATCGCATTGTTAAGATGCATAATGAAGTAATGGAACAGCGCGATGAACTCAGCCAGTTCCATGAACAGGTGCGATATGATTACGCGATCGCTGAGTCCATTTTCTCTAATCTGATGATAGAGATGAGTTCTCAGGTAAAAAGTATCTTTGGCATTAATTACCTCTCAACCCCATCTACCGTATTTAACGGTGACTTAATCGTTGTGGCAAATCGTCCTCATGGGGGTGTTTATGTCATGATCGCTGATGCGACTGGCCATGGCTTACCTGCCGCAATCTCTGCCATACCGGCTACACGTGCATTCTTTTCCATGGCATCAAAGGGGCTAATTATATGGTCCGCCTCACTCTCAAGCCCTACGCTTAGAGTAGGCTATCAGAACGAGGTGAACCATATGTCTACT
>NZ_JBNJOH010000050.1:0-29539 GCF_050113735.1 Vibrio sp. TRT 2004
TGGTAGTGGTTGCTCATGATGGCGTAAGCGCAGATGTCAATGCAGTAAAGTTGCGAGAGCGCCATCATTTTTCGCTTCACCCACGCTCTGCGATGCTCATAATTTTGTTGAGTGATAGGGTCAGTCCCACACAGAAAGCTACGCCTGACACAGCGAGAGACGCAATGATAATAAGGTGTGGCATCAACGCATATCTGTTGTTTTCTCGCAGTTGTCATTTTTACGCCCCTTTGGTGAGTTATCCAGTGAGGTTAAGAATGCCAACAACAATCGGCAACCCGCATGAATAGAACCTTTGGCGTAAGTATCAACAACTCACTCTTATTTCATCCTTTATGGCGTGTGTCCTTTTGCTACTTTTGTTGGATACGACGTAAAATTTCGTTGTTAGTCACTAGGGATTCCTAAAATGAGTTCTAAGGGTGAATAAAAATCCATCAATCACATGCGATCTGTGGGTGTCTTTATTCAATAGCGTAGTTGACGGTGACTCTAACAGAGAACAGGTTTATTCGGTAGGTTAAAAAATGGAAATAAGACGGCCTATTCGAACTAGTTGGCGAAGTTGGTAAGCCCCCACTTTCATAGACACTATGCTGATTAGAAAAAGTAGGTCGATTCAGAGCTTATCTAACCTAACCGATGCTCATGTACTTCCCAGTTTGCTTAAGTAGACACGTCGGAAAACCATTGAGATATCAGGTGATGGTGATCGCCTAACAACCAGTCATGTTAGGTACGTTTTTAATTGAAAATCGGTGTTGCACTTATTGAGCCGCCTCGCAAATCACCGCTGAATATTGCCGTTACAGTACAACAACTTGATTTAGGTTGCGTCATTAACCCTGGTTTGCTGGTATACGTTCGCTACTTTCAGTTAATTTTTTGTCGTTATGGTAAGTAAGAAAATTCAAAGTATTGAGCTCGGTCGAGTGATCGCTATTTTGGCGATTGCCGCCATGCATTGTCAGATGTTTTTAACCTATTGGCAGTTCGATGAAAACCCTTGGATAGGATACGTGTTTAATCAGTCTACTCGTTTTGCTGTACCACTGTTTTTCCTTATATCTGGTTACTTGATCCAACCTAAGCTAGTAGCAGCACCGCTAGAAACATTACAACGTTATGTCTCCCCGCTTCTGCGTGTATTCATTGTCTGGAGTGTTATCACTTTAGTGATGCCTTTCAATCTAGGTACAGTGGCAGAATCTGGGTATCTGGCCGAGCGTCAAGGGTACTGGGGCTATCTGGCACAATCGCCTCTTAACTCCCTGCTTGAAGGCGGTCTCGTTCACCTGTGGTTTATTCCAGCATTAATCTGTGCTGCGGCCATTGCGTCTTTACTGGCTAAGTTCAACAAGCTGGCACTGTTTATCCCTATCGGTGCCGCTTTATACTTTTACGGTGTGCTAGCGGGCAGTTATCAAGCATTAACTGAACTACCTGCTCCCTTTTTCACCCGTAATGGGCCGTTTTTTAGTACCTTGTTGTTTGCGATCGGCTTTGAGATACGTCAGCGCGGTCTGTCGATGACAGCCAAGCAGGCTTTACTGCTTGCATTTACCGGTATGGCGTCACATTTTGTCGAGGCTTGGCAGCTCACTCGTTTCGACCAGCCCTTTAACGCAAATGACTACCTGTTCGGCACCTTCGTTTGGGGAACAGGCTGCTTTATGTGGCTATTAGCGAAGCCAAACTTTGGGGCGGGACGCTGGCTAACTGCTCAGTCAAACTCCGTGTTACCACTCTATGTTGCGCACCTGCCGATGATCATCGTGATGATGAATATCGCGGGTATGCTGTCATTAACAGGGTTTGCAAAAGATATGCTGTTGCTATTTGGCGCAACAGTCCTGACATTCTTATTGGTAAAAGGGTTGGAGAGAACACCTCTCTACCGTTTTTTATTCAGATAACTCCCCAACAAAAAAGCGATGGTGATGACCATCGCTTTTCGTTTGCTGCACCGGTGGCTAAAGCACTACCACATTTTGTCGAAAGGTAAGTGAATGATATTGAGCACAATCAGTGCTGCCATAGCCAGAAACGTCAATTTCATTCCGCCAATACGTCCTTTTAGCCTATCCGCTAAGATACCTTTGGCATGCATCACTCGACCTACTACAAATACCACGCCACATAAGTGAATCAGCCATACCCTTGCACCATTGTATTCTAGCGTCGCCATCATGATCAGCGTAATGGGAATATAATCGACGGCATTGCTATGGGCACTGCGCGCAATAGTGAGCGCATCAACACCACCATCAGAGTACTTTACCTGTGCTTTGCGCCGTTGCTTGATGACCTGAATCGATAGCCAAATCATCAATGATGCGAGAATCGCTGCGTACAACGCTGTAATCATAAGTTCTCTCCTTGAGCTTGAAATTGAGTTGCGCATTGCTCGTCTGCACAGCATTCATCTTGGAGGAATCCAATGACATCTTCGAGACATTTGTAGTCTGTCACACAGTAAAGTGTTCGTCCTTCACGGCGTTGACTAATTAATCCTACTGACGCCAAACTTGAAATATGGTGAGACAGAGTCGACCCTGGTATCGCCAATTTCTCTTGCAATGCACCCACGGCAATGCCTTGGTAACCAGCTTTTACAACACTTTTATAGATGGATAGACGCACCGGATGACCGAGTTCTTTAAGCGCCTTCGCAGCCATTTCAAGATCCATGGAAGACTCCAATAAAAAAACAGACATTTCCAAAATAATCGAACTATTGATGAATAGCAATCATTGATCGTTCATTGCCCCTCATTTGTATAACCAAGGTCGCGCTTTAGAGACAATCCGAGTGTCATTGCTTGTACCTACTAATCAAAGACTTAGCTATCTTGATAGATTATATTTCGAATTTTATCGAAATATTTATTGATCTTTAGTTCTCCGATTCTATAATTCGAAAAAAATCGAAATATATTTAGAGTGACAGTACTATGAGTAACGAATTTATGATTATGGTAAGAGAAGCACTTAACATGTTTGCTTTTCTTGCCACTGAACTGGTGATCTTATTTTTGGTGATCAGCTACTTTGTGGGTGTTTTGCAGGCGTTTCTAACCCCACAAAAGATCCAAGCAATCTTGAGTTCACGTAATGGAAAAGGCTACTTTATTGCTGCATTTTTAGGGGCAATTACACCATTTTGCTCATGTTCAACGATTCCCTTCCTTAAAGGTTTGCTAAGAGCTCGAGCAGGGTTCGGTCCAATGATGGTGTTCCTGTTTGGTAGCCCACTGCTGAATCCTGTGATAATCGGCCTGTTCGTGGTGACCTTTGGCTGGCAAGTTGCCTTGTTCTACTTTTCAGTCGCAATGGTGGTCTCTATTGTCGCCGGATACACCTTAGAAAAATTGGGCTTTGAGCGTTATGTAAAACCTGAGGCTTACCAATCTCAAGAGGCATCAAGCTGCGGCACGCGCTGCGAAGACAGCAAACCTGTCACTAATAAAACATCTTCATGTGCCCCTTCTGGCTGCAACGCGACTGCACCAGTCATGGTGAAAGAGAGCACAGCTTGTGGGAAAGACTCACTGCCCAACGTTGAAGTCACTTGCTGCGCTAGCAATGGCACTCTAACGGCAACAATGATGCCAACGAAGCAACCAAATCGTTGGATGAAAATCTGGTTGTCGACTTGGAAAGATTTTAAACAGGTCCTGCCTTACCTGATGCTAGGTGTCGCGATTGGTTCATTGATCTATGGATTCATCCCTACTGAGCTGATCGCGCACTACGCTGGCGCAGGTCAATGGTATGCGATCCCTGTTGCTGCCATCATTGGCATTCCACTCTATATTCGTGCAGAGGCTGTGATCCCTCTAAGTGCAGCGTTGGTTCAAAAGGGGATGGCGTTAGGTTCAGTAATGGCGTTAATTATCGGTAGTGCTGGGGCGAGTTTGACAGAAGTTATCTTGCTAAAATCTATCTTCAAAAATCAAATGATTGCCGCTTTCCTGACTGTGATTCTGGGTATGGCAATTGGCGCAGGCTTCTTGTATAGCTTCATCTTTGGCTAGCTATCACTTGCAAAAAAGGCAGCCTTGGCTGCCTTTTTGAGGATAACGATGGAAACTAAAGCGCCATCTTTTTAACCATGCCCGCTTCAGCGTGACCGGCGATATTACAGGCTAGCTCTACATTGCTATCGCCATGGAAATGCCATAGCAGTTGCTTGGCTTTACCCGGCTCAACGGTCACTGAGTTTCCTGAGTCGTGCATATGACCTGCACTCATGGTTTTCATCATTTCACGGTGCTTCAGTTGCTCCTGTTCCGAGCCAATAGTGAACTCATGATTCATTTTGCCGGTGTTTAGCACAACAAACTGTACCACGTCGTTTGGCTCAATTTTCACGTCTTGTTTAAAGCGAATTTTCATATCATCACTTAAAAGCACGTGAACCACTTTGTCAGGTTTTGCGCCTTTTGCTGGCATGCCGACATCCGACATTCCTTCCATATTCATCATCATAGAGTGGTCCATTTTCGAAGCACCCATCTCACCATGATTCATATTAGCGTGATCAACATTTGCCTGTGCGCCCATCGCAGTAACGCTTAACATGATTGATAGTAGTGTCTTTTTCATTGTTCTTTCCTTAATTTCTAGTTTAGTTCAGCCTCAGAACATCCAGAGGCTGATCACGTCGTAGGGTTATTGTTTATTGGGTTGAGCAGCCACTTCTCGCTGCTTCCACAATTTAAAAATCGCTGGTAACACCAACAGAGTAAGCAGTAGTGCTGACGCCATACCACCAATCATCGGTGCGGCAATACGTTGCATCACTTCTGACCCCGTTCCTTGGCCGTACATAATCGGTATCAAGCCAATAATGACGGTCAGTACGGTCATCATTACAGGACGGACGCGGAGTCCCGCACCTTGGCGAATGGCGTTAGTGAGATCTTCCATTTGCAGTGGCTGTTGCTTATCCGAGGCGGCTAGTTTGGTGTAATGCCATGCCTGATTGAGGTAAACCAACATGATGACCCCAATCTCGACCGCGACACCGGCCAAGGCAATAAATCCAACCCCTACTGCTATCGAGAAGTTGTAGCCAAGGTAGTGCATCAGCCATAAGCCACCGACCATCGCAAGTGGCAAAGTCATCATGATGATCAGCACTTCGCCAATACGACGGAAGCTGAAGTAGAGCAGCAGCATGATGATGGCGATGGTGATTGGAACCACAACGCCCAAACGTTCTTTAGCGCGTTCCATGTATTCGTACTGTCCCGACCAAACCAGCGAGTAACCCGCAGGGAGCGCAAGCTGCTCAGCCACCGCCTGTTGTGCATCGGCAACATAAGAACCCAGATCTCGACCATCAATATCAACAAATACCCAACCATTTGGACGTGCGTTTTCGGTCTTGATCATCGGAGGGCCGTCTTCGTAACGAATATCAGCAACATCCGCCAGTGCGATACGAGCGCCGTTCGGCGTCACCAGAGGCAGGTTCTGCAATTTGACCACTGAATCACGGTAGTCTTGAGGATAACGAACGTTGATTGGATAGCGCTCTAACCCTTCAATGGTTTCTCCGACATTCATGCCACCGACTGCTGTGGAAACCACCTGCTGTACATCTTTGATACTTAGGCCATAACGGGCAGCTGCTCTGCGCTTGATATCAATGGTGACATAGCGACCACCAGCAACACGCTCAGCATAGACAGAGGCCGTCCCCGTCACCTGATTTAAGATAGGCTCTAACTGAGCACCAATTTTCTCAATTTCACTCAATTGTGGACCTGAGATCTTGATACCAATCGGAGTCTTAATCCCGGTCGCCAGCATGTCGATACGTGTTTTGATCGGCATAACCCATGCGTTAGTCAAACCAGGGAATTGAACCAGTTGATCAAACTCCCGACGTAGCGATTCCGTTGTGACCCCTTCACGCCATTGATCGCGCGGTTTCAACTGAATCACGGTTTCAATCATGGTGAGAGGTGCTGGGTCAGTCGCAGTGTCCGCTCGACCAATCTTGCCCCATGCAGTTTCCACTTCAGGAACGGTCATGATCAGCTTGTTGGTTTGTTGCAGTAGCTCACGTGCTTTACCTATCGAGATCCCTGGGTAAGTGGTCGGCATGTACATCAAATCTCCCTCATCCAAAGGAGGGATAAACTCACTGCCTAGCTTAGTTGTCGGATAGTAAGCCGATGCCATCAATGCCATTGCCAGCAGCAAAACACTTTTAGGGTATTTTAGGCTGAAGTTAAGCATAGGTTTGTAGAGCGCGATGAGTCCCCTATTGATTGGGTTTTTATCTTCAGGCAGCACTTTGCCTCGAATAAAATAGCCCATCAGCACTGGCACTAAGGTGATTGCCAGACCTGCTGCCGCAGCCATGGCGTAAGTTTTGGTGAAGGCGAGTGGCGAAAACATCTTGCCTTCCTGACCTTCCAGTGCAAACACAGGCACAAAGCTCAATGTGATAATCAACAATGAGAAGAACAATGGCGCACCCACTTCCTGAGCAGCATCACCAATCACCTGCCAACGATTCTTGTCCGTTAGCGGTGTGCGTTCTATATGTTTGTGCACGTTTTCGATCATGACGATCGCCCCATCAACCATGGCGCCGATGGCAATCGCAATCCCCCCCAGTGACATGATGTTGGCGTTGATGCCTTGCCAATGCATGATGATAAATGCAGATAAGATACCAACCGGTAAGCTCAAGGCGATGACGAGCGAAGAACGAATATGGAATAAAAACAGAGCGCAAACTATCGCCACGACGATGAACTCTTCCGCCAGTTTCTTCCACAAGTTTTCGACCGCCGAATCGATCAGTGTTGAACGGTCATAAGTCGCAACAATCTCAACCCCTTCCGGTAAGCTTCGCTGTAGCTCATTGAGCTTGTCTTTGACGTTCGCAATCACCTGACTGGCGTTCTCACCAAAACGCATCACGATCACGCCACCAACAGCTTCACCTTCACCGTTCAGTTCAGATATACCACGACGCATTTGCGGCCCGATGTTGATGTCGGCAATATCACCAAGCAGCAACGGGGTACCTTTTTTGGTCACTTTTAGTGGCAGTGCCTGAATATCTTCTATGCTCGATAGATAACCAGTGGTGCGAACCATATGCTCAGCTTCGGCCACTTCAACCACTGATGCGCCCGTCTCTTGGTTACCATTTTGAATCGCCATATTGACTTGTTGCAGGGTAAGGTCATAGGCACGCAGCTTGGCAGGGTCAATTTGCACCTGATACTGCTTGACCATACCGCCAACGGTAGCGACTTCAGATACACCCGCTACGGTTTGCAGCTCATATTTGAGGAACCAGTCCTGCAAACTACGAAGTTGTGCTAAATCGTGCTGACCTGTTTTATCCTGTAAAACGTAGCTGTAGACCCAGCCAACCCCTGTCGCATCTGGACCTAACGTCGGCTTGGCACTGGCAGGCAAGTTAGGAGCGACTTGACTCAAGTACTCTAAAACTCGCGAACGTGCCCAATACATGTCGGTATCATCGTTAAAAATAATGTAAACATACGAGTCACCGAAAAATGAGTAACCGCGTACCGTTTCCGCGCCCGGCACAGCCAGCATGGCTGTTGTTAAGGGATAGGTAACTTGATCTTCAACCACTTGTGGAGCCTGTCCCGGATAGCTGGTCTTAATGATCACCTGCACATCAGAGAGATCTGGAATCGCATCCACTGGCGTATTTTTTACACTGTAAAGACCCGCAAAGATCAGTGCGGCAGTCGCCAGCAATACCAGTAAACGATTACTGATCGACCAACGGATAATGGCACCAATCATAATGCCTCCTTAGCGCGAACCAGTTGCTTCAATTGATAATCGGTGCCTTCTTTAGCCACTAGAAATCGAACTTTCTCACCTTCCTCAAAACCAGAAAGGTCCACTTCATCTCCAACAGAAAAGTTCATTTCACCCGCTTGCCAGCTCCACTCGGCGACAGGAAGATGCTTTAGAGTGATCATATTAAAATCGGCCATCAGCATCGATATATCACCACTCATCCAAACTTCAGCCGCAACAAGGCCATCGCCAATCTTGTAGTCGACGATCTGATATTTGCCCTCGGGCGTCTTTTGCATTGCAAACTCCAACGCCTGCCCTTGCGCCAGCGCATCCATGTCAACGCCTTCCGCGAGATCAAAGTTCATCACCATGCCCGGCCAATTCCATTCAGGAACAGGCTGATGGCTGATCGTTAACATTCGGTGCTGTGCCATAACATCCGTTATTTCACCTTGCGCCCAAACCGTTTCAGCGGGTGCTTCTACACCGTTGATTCTTGACAGATCCGCACTTTGACTTGATTCAGAATCAAGCAGGAAGTGAGCCGAGGTGACGATCGCTTGCCCTTGTTCAAGCCCTTTAAGCACTTCGACTTTATCGCCTGCTTCACGACCGACTTCGATACGTGCAGAGCGATATTTTCCTTCACCCTCAGCCAGCACCACACGAGCCATGCCTCCAGAACGGATTACCGATGAGCGAGGAATGGTCAGCACTTTTTCGCTACTTACGGGTTTAAGAGCAACATTGGCAAACATATTCGGTTTCAATTCCCCGTGAGGATTTGGGAACTTCAGACGCACGCGCAGCGTTCGCGTATTAGGGTCAAGGATCGGATAGACATAGTCGACCTCACCCTGCCACTCACCACCAGGGATGGCATCAAGCGTCATCGACGCACTGCTGCCCTGCTTTATCCAGTGAGCCTGTCTCTCAAACACTTCAGCATCGACCCAAACCTCTTTCAGCGGTCCAGCACTAATGACTGCTTGAGCCGGAGATAGGTAGCCACCTTCACGAATATTCAGGCTAGCAATGACACCATCCGCTGGCGCTTTAATTTCGATGGTCTGCTGAGCCTGACCACGACGCACGATGTCACTGATTTGCGCCCTATCGACCCCAAGGGTGACTAATCGCTCGGTCGCCCCTTTAATCATGCCCTTGCGTTGAGTCTGATGGGCACTGAGTAACTCTTCTTGTGCTTTGATCAGTTCAGGAGAGTAAAGAGAAAACAGCACACTGCCTTTTTCAACTTTTTCACCGACCGCGTTGATATAGAGTTTTTCAACCCAGCCAGACACGCGTACGTTGGTCTGCCATAGGTTACTTTCATCAAAGGCGATATAACCAACCGTTTCAATACGAGGCGCAAGTTCTGCAAGTTCTACTTGTGCGGTTTTCACGCCTAGATTGTTCTCCACCGAGGGATCGATAGTAACGGTACCAGGCTGGCTTGCTCCGCCATTTTGGTCTTCTGCATAAACAGGGATAAGATCCATCCCCATCGGTGACTTACCCGGTTTATCACGCTTGTAGTTTGGATCCATCGGCGCAACCCAGTACAGAGGCTCACTGTTAGAGACAGATTCTGAAGCTTGCGCCACACTCATATCATGGTTTGCACTCGGCAAATACATGCTGGCCGCAAAGCCCAATACGCCACCCACTACTAAAGCCACGCTGGCTACTTTAAATGTCGTCATCTTCTGTTCCTTTAATTTTGAATGCGCTGAGCCGGAGGCGTAATCTGATATTCAAACCCTCCCAATAAGGCGGCTAACTGGCTGCTCACCCTATTCCAATCTGTCATTAGCCGTTCTAGTTCAAGCTGCAATGCCAACTCATCGGTCGTTGCAGAGATAACATCACTGAACTGTGCGGTATTGTTTTGATAGCCACGTTCCACCGCCTCAGTACGAGAAGAAGCTTGAGGAATTAAGCTAGATTGGTATCGTTCGATCCGTTCGTTTAAGTTAGAACGGTCATTGAGCAAGGCATTCGCTTGTGCATTCATTTGCGCTAACAGGGTATCTTTCTGAGATAACGCCGCCCCAACCTGATACTGAGCCGCGGCGAGGTTGTTGTCCTGACGGTTGCCAGTAAACAGAGGAATATCCATCGTCAGGTAAGCACTAACAAGATCCGAAGCTGGCTGTCCGTTCATACCGTTGGCCTGTCGATAGGCGTACATCACTTCAACGCCAAACTGTGGCGTATAAGCCTGCTCTGCCATCTCTACCTGAGTCTGATTAACTGACACATTCAGTTCGGCCATCTTGATCATCGGATGCTGATTGAGCAGCGGATACAGATGGTTTGACTGACCAGCCTGATCGAGTTTGCTATCTAACATCGCCCAGTCGAGTTGATTACTTGCCTTGAGGGAAGAGGCACTATCGAGCCACTGAGACCCGAGCCACTCCGAAAGCTGAGCCACAATTCGACTCTGTTGCTGGCGGTTGGCCTGTAGTTTCTCATCGAGCTTATTGACTTGAAGTTGCGCATTGAGCAAGTCTTGAGCTTCACTTTTGCCAATTGAATAATTGGTCTGAAGATATTGCTCCATCTCGACCATCAGGCGACGATTTTCATCCAGTAGTCGCTGTGCGTGTTGCAAATAGCCCAATTCTAGCCATAGCTGAGTCATCTGATTGGCGACTTCACGTTCTCTGACTTCTATTTGCGCCGTCAGACCATCCGCTTGCTGGTTTGCTTGCTTTTGCTTGAGCTCTAGCGTTGACCCGCGCTCAAACTGCTGCATCAAACCAACAGAGATGTTGGTCATAGGATCTTTATCGAACTGAAAGCTGTCTACGGGTAAGCCACCCACGCCGACTTTCAACTTGGGATCCATCAAAGTGGCACTGGCCATGCCATTTGCACGCATTGCTTGTGCCTTGGCGGAAAACTCGGTGCGGTTTCCATCTTGGGATAACGCCGCCTCTATCAGAGACGTCAGTTGTTTAGTTGCGACCTCTCTTTGACCCGCTTCATTTCCATTTTGATGAGCGAAAGCAAACGCAGGCAAAGTCGCCAAACTCGCACTGACTACCAGCGCGACGAATCTTGGTTCTAAATTCACAATAATTACTCATTGTTTGAAGACACAATTGAAACTCCTGAACAGGCTGAAAATACAGTCAGTACCAAGAGAAAAGAGTTGTAATTTAAGAACTAAGCGGAAGGTGGACGCAGGAAGCTTTGTGGACGCATGATCTTGTCACCAATGGTAAGCGGATAATGCAAAGCTAGCGAATAGGTAATATCACTCAGAGACTGAGTATGCTGGATAGGATAGAAGGTCGTCGAACAAGCAGAAACACAACAGCGATGCGGGCCATCATCTGAGCTAGAACAACTTATCGTATTTGTTGATGGTTGCTTATCGATTGAGTGTGAACTTCGAAGTTCCTCAACCAAAGAGTGACAATCCGTATTGTTTGTCTGTAAAGATTCAGGCTGGTCAGTGGCATGTTGCTGATGCGACATCTGCGTACTGGAGTCCATAGCAGACATCATCGAAACCATCGACGGAGAACTGGCGGCATAACTCGACATCAACATTGCAATAATGCTGAAAATCACAATCATTAATGATTTAAGTGGATGAGTCATGGCGTACCTTTATCTATGAACTTTGGATGTTAATCCTTACCCCTAGGTAAAGGTCAAGAGCTTATGGCAAGAAAAAAGGATTGGTGCAGCACCAATCCTCTCTAAATTCGTCGACGATTACTCGTAATCTGAAGCGTATGTCTCTTCATAAGTATGTGAGTAAAGTTCGAACAAGTTACCAAACGGGTCTTCTAGGTAGACCATTTTTGCTGGCTTGCTGTCGTCTTCTGGATGGTAGCGCATCACATCCATACGTACCTTACCACCAAATTTCTCAACTTTTTCCATCACACCTTCGAAGTCATCTGTTTGTAGACAGAAGTGGAAGATACCCAAGCGCGAGAAATCAACCTCATGACGTTCCTGACGCTCTTTCATTTCAAATAGTTCTACGCCAATGCCATCAGTTGTCACTAAGTGGGCAATGTTAAAACCTTTAAAGCCTTCACCGAATACTGCGATACACATGCGACCAATCGCCGTCTCGCGTTCTTCAACAACTTTAGTATTGTTCATCACAATGTTAAGACCTAGAGCTTGAGTGTAGAACTCAACCGCTTGATCCATATCGCCAACCATGATACCCACGTGATTCATTTTCATAATCTGCTCCAAATACATTTCATTTGTTTGTTTCGATGAGGAGAGTATATGGCGCGCAGAGAATTATTTGAAATTATCATTAATTATAAAAATAATAACGAAAATTTATATTCAATTCTCTACAACTTGGCTAATGAGTCGTACTCATCCGCCTAGAAAGCAGCTTATTGATTGCCCAGTCAAATCGGGGAACAACAGCGTAAACCGCCGCAACGAATACAATAGAGCCGACTAAATCGATAGGCCTATGCATACCTAACCACAATCGACTATAGGCAACAGCCACAGCCCAACAACCTAGTAAAGCCGCAAGTGTGTAGCGTTTATTGCTAACAAAGATACCACCAAAAAACGCTAAGCAAATCGCCGCAAAAATCGTGTGTCCTGATGGAAATGAGTAGTCTTTTTCGCCCTGCCAGTGACGGGTTCTCCACTCGGTGACTTGTTGCGAAATCTCATCTATCACTTGAGATTTTTGCAAGGAGTCTAGTTTGTAGAAGTGTTCTGGTTTGGGGATCAGCAACTGATGCGCGAGCAACTCGGTGTATGGGCGTGGGCTTTCGGTCATATGCTTTAAGCCCGTTTTAGCCGCAAAACCAATCACCAGAATAATCGCTAGTTGCACCATTTTTTTAATGAATTCTGGATGGTTGCCTATTATTCGCCAAGTGATAAACACCAAAAGCGATAGTGAAAACAAAAAACCTGAAGAACCCGCAGAGTCAGTCAGTAAGGTGAAAACTATCCCAGTAAAGTCATTCACTTCACTGAGTAGATCAATATGACTCACAATTAACGACATCGGCGCGATAACCAGCAAAAATGCCACAAGCAGCACCAGACCATCACGCTTATTTTTCAACAGATTTTTCACGATATAGATTCACAGCAGCACAAGAGGAGAAGGAATAGTAGTTTACTTCACTGGCAGAAATTATCAGTTCAATGTCAAATTGGTGAAAGTTAACTCACCTCTACCAATCCGATCACGCTTTGGGACTTTATCACTCATGCCGCTACCGAACATTGACATGACCACAGAAGAAATGGTTTACAGGGCCATGTCCTTGCCCCACTTTGAGCTGATCTGCGTGAGAGATGGCTTGAGAGATATATTGTTTACCGAGATACACCGCTTTATGTAGGCGATGGCCCTGAGCCAAATAAGAGGCAATCGCCGATGAGAGAGTACACCCCGTGCCATGGGTATTTTTGGTTTCTATTCGCTTGGCGCTCAACAATTCGCTGCTGTTTTGCTCAATCAACAGATCGCTACTCTTATCCGTTTTCTCCAAGTGACCACCTTTGAGTAATACCGCTTTAGCGCCTAGCGCTTTGAGTGCATCGATCGTCTCTGTCATCTGGCCTTCATTGTGAGGAACATCCCTCCCAATCAAAGCGGCACATTCAGGCAGGTTCGGGGTAATCAAGTCCGCTAAAGGAAGAAGCTGCTGTTTCAATGTTTCGACCGCCGATTGGGCTAATAACGGGTCACCACTGGTTGCAACCATGACCGGATCCACCACTAAATACTTGGGTTGATACTGACGAATTTTACTCGCGACCATAGCTATGATATCAGCGTCCGCAAGCATTCCGACTTTGACAGCAACCACATTAAGATCGGAGAAAACAGCGTCGAGTTGACTCTCAATATGTTCGACAGGGATAGGATGAATGGCACTAACACCGAGTGTATTTTGCGAAGTGACTGCCGTAATGACTGAACAGGCGTAACTGCCTGTCGCGGATATCGCCTTAATGTCGGCTTGGATACCAGCACCACCACCGCTATCTGAGCCGGCAATAGTGAGTACAATAGGTGGTGTGTCTTGAGAGTGTGGCATTTTGGCTCCTACAACAAGACGTACAAGAACCTATGGCGATGAGCAGAGAGAGCTCTATGAGCCGATTTCTCCATCGAATGCCAGTATGACGACCGAACGGTCGATATACATATAGTTCCCTACGCCAGTGCTAACTGAATCAGGTTCAACGGGTCTCGCTTCGCGATCTCAGCCTTAATCCTATTGGGCAGGCTCCCCGACTATTGGTCACAAATCATAACAATAAACTTTCACCGATTACATCAATTATTTATCCGTCAGATGGAGGGGGCTTCCATTGTGAACTATAGTAATTTAGCTCACGGGAATAAGGAGAGAATTATGAGTCAGGAGGCACTACTATCTCGTTTGAACGAGCTGCCAAGGATTCAAAAAGTTCTTCAAGAACTGCTAGACATGGTGACCAAAGACGACGTCGACTTCAGACTTCTTGCCAATAAAATTGCCACCGATCAGGTCTTGAGCGCGCGCTTACTCAGATTAGCCAACTCTGCACATTTTGGCGGTAACAAAACGATCTCCTCAGTTAACGAGGCTCTGGTTCGCGTTGGTACAGCACCGGTGAGGACGTTAGTTGTGGTTTCAGTGCTGTCAGGGGTATTTCCTAAGCTACCAACCTTAGATATCAGTAAATACTGGGAAGAGACGTTTGAAGTTTCCATTATTGCCAGCAAGATCGCCAGCGTGACCGATATGGATGGAGACGAAGCTTTTACCACAGGTATCTTACACAATATCGGTGAGTTAATGATACATGCACTGGTTCCAGAACAGGCCAAAATCATCACTGCTCGGGCAGAAGCCGGAGAAAATGCCATCGCAGTTCAGGAAGAAATTCTTGATATCACTGCGCCGACATTAGGAGCTAAGTTAGCCAAGAGCTGGCACTTCCCAGATGTCATGATTGACGCCATCGCCAATTTTGACCAACCACGCGACGCAGAAATTTCACCTAAAATGGCCACCACCTTACACTTTGCCCGTTCGATTCATCGCGATTGGGACAAGTTAGAAAGTGATGAGGGAAAGAGCCGATATCTGGCCGAGCATCCCGACTCGCGCTTGCTGAATATCTCCACATCATTTGCCTCAACCATAGATCAATTTCGCGGCAATGGAAAAGCGTTAGCGATAGAGCTCAACGCAGCGTAAATCGTACAGCGAGCCTAGGCTCGCCTTCCCCTACCAAAACAATGTGTTATCACCTACACTAGGTTAGATAATTTTTTGTTATGGGCCGTATTAATGCTAAACCCTTCTTGGCTAAAGACATTTGTCACTTTGGTTGATACTGGACACTTCACCAAAACCGCAGAAAAGCTGTTTATGACGCAACCCGGTGTCAGTCAGCATATCAAAAAACTAGAACACGTCTGCGGACACGCGTTAATTGAAAGACACAACAAAACATTTGTCATCACAGAAGCGGGAAGGACAGTCTATGACTACGCCAACCAACTAGAATCTGAACAAAAAAAGATGTTGAGCTCACTCAGCCAAGACGATCCGTACAGTGGTATGGTGTCTGTCTCTTGTTCGGGTTCACTGGCGTTACTACTCTACCCTCATCTGCTCAATTTACAATGTAAACACCCTGAGCTTATTCCCCTGCTGGAAGCGGCTCCTCACCACAAAATCCTTGCTGACGTCATCAAGGGTGAGGTCGACATGGGGATTGTGGCAAACGAGCCGACTGATCCACGTATTGATTCACACAAGTTTGGTTCTGAGCCGCTATGCCTGATGCTACCTAAAGAAAAGATGGCTAAAAAACTCGATGAAAAAGCGCTTAAAGAGCTCGGACTGATCAGACACCCTGATGCCGAACACTACTTGTCGCTCTATTTTTCACGCTGCGGGGAAAGTCAGCTTGCCGCGATCAATATCAATCACATCCCAACGACGGGATACATCAATCAGCTGAGTCAGATTTTATTGCCTGTCGCGCATGGGCATGGGTTTACTATCTTGCCTAAAAGCGCTCTAGAGGCTTTCCCGCTCAAAGACCAAATCGCTGTCTATCAGCCCAAAAGTGAAGTGATTGAAACTCTCTATCTGCTGACTAAACGACACCGACAAATTCCGGCACGCTTTGACACCATTAGGCAAGTCATGAAAAATCAGTTGAATTAGTTGGGAGAGATAAAACGCAAAAAGGAGCCACTGGCTCCTTTTTCACGTGTTTTGTACTTTTCATCATTTATGCTTCGAGAACATCTTCACCAGACATCTCGGAGATCAGCAACAAATCGTCTTCATCGAGTTTCATTCCCAACACAGGGACACCATGTTGAACTATCCAACTGCAGAAGAATACGAATACGCCTAAAGCGACAAGACCAAGTGATAGCATAGCCAAACCTCCTCCGTGGTTATCAACAAAGTATCGATAACTTGAAGATGTGACTTTTTGAGAAAGATAAAGCAAAAGGCCTACGGAAATACTTAGTTCTATTACGTTTGTCGATTCACTCTTAACGACGGGTTCGTTAAGCCCTGTGTGTCGATTTGGGTTCAGTTTATTCGTATTTACTTTGGGAGTTTACTCGATTCTCTACACCTTTAAGTTACTGAGATACCTTTTCAATATAGTGATACCGTACACGTGAAGCAACTATATTTAGTGGTGAATGAATAGAAGATCACAAATTTTATGCCTACACACGCATAATTATCGCAAACTCGCCTGTAGCAACACAAAAACGGGGCACAAAGCCCCGTTTCAAAACCCAGTTTATGAGTGTTTAGGCGCCTATCACGCCACCATCTTCTCGGGTAATCGCCATGATGGTTGAACGCGGTTTAGTGCTACCCCCGCCAGGGAAGTGCGAAGGTGCCCCGTCTTCACCTGGGTGCTGAACACCAACAAACATGGTTTTATAGTCTGCTGAAAAAGTAAGGCCGGTAATCTCACAAGCAACTGGGCCAGTAAGGAAACGACGCACTTCGCCCGTCATAGGATCACCACACAACATTTGGTTGTTACCTTGACCCGCAAAATTTCCTTTGTTCGAGTAATTGCCGTCGGTTTGAATCCACAAGCGACCCGCGCTATCAAAACCAATACCATCAGGGCTGTTGAACATGTTATCTGCATTAATGTTGTCACTGCCTGCATACAGGCTACCCTGATGCACTTGTGGGTTACCGGCAATCAAGTAGAGATCCCATTCAAAATTGTCACTGATGTGAGATCCGTTCTTCGGCATCCAACGCACAATCTGACCATAGTGGTTTTCTTTACGCGGGTTAGGACCACCTACAGGCTGTCCCTCTTTAACACCACGGTTTTTGTTGTTGGTTAAGGTGCAGAATACATGCTTGTTATCTGGGTGAACCGCGACCCACTCAGGACGATCCATGGTTGTTGCCCCCACTTGCGTTGCCGCACGACGAGCAAAGATCATCACTTCAGCCTGATCCATAAAACCATTCTGCTTTGTTAGCCCATTTTTACCATGCGTAAGCTCGATCCACTGACCTTTACCGCGCAGTTGTTTATCATCCATCTCGAATTTCGCCACATACAATGTGCCTTCTTCAAGTAGGTTGCGATTCGCTTGGTCATTACCCGGCTGGTATGTGTTCTTAGAGACAAATTTGTACAGGTGCTCACCACGCTCATCATCGCCTAGGTACACCACAACATGACCGCTGTCATCCACCAATAATGCAGCATTTTCATGTTTAAATCGGCCTAAAGCCGTGCGCTTCAGTGGGGTTGATGTAGGGTCATTCGGGTCAATTTCTACTACCCAACCAAAACGGTGAGGTTCATTTGGGTGCTTGGCAACATCAAAACGCTCATCACTATCGTGCCATTGATAATTACTTGGTGCGGCTTTTACTCCGTAGCGTTTATGGTCAGCGCTAAGATCAGCACTCGCTCTAGTACCAAAGTAGCCATTGAAGTTCTCTTCACAAGTTAGGTATGTTCCCCAAGGCGTTTGACCATTCGCGCAGTTATTAAACGTGCCCAGCGGCTTCATTCCCGAAGGATCCAGCTCAGTTTTCATTAAATCATGACCAGCCGCAGGCCCGGTGAGTTTCATTTCAGTGTTGGCTGTAATTCTGCGGTTTCGCATGCCATTTTTATCCAGCTTCCACTCACCGCCTTTTCGAATGATTTCAAATACCGTAACACCGTGTGCAGCCTGAGCTTTTAACACATCGTCGGCAGTCATGGCTTTACCACCGTGATCAAACAGTAGATCGTAATTGGTGTATTCATTATTTACCGCGATAACCGCTCGGTCTTCGCTAATAGGAAATAGGCTCATCCCATCCGTGTTATCACCAAACTGACGCAATTGAGCCTTAGAACCTTGCTTACCACTCGGGTCAAACTCAGGGGCATCTGGGAAAATAGGGTCTCCCCACGACAGCAGCGGCGTTGCTTTGTACCCTTTAGGTACAATAAACGCATCGGCCGTCGAAGCAGGAACCGCTTCAAAGTTGAGCAGTGAACTGTCGTTGTTAGCGGCAAAAGCTTTAGTAATTGGGTTTAGTGAAAGAAATGCACTTGCACTAACGGCTGCGGTACCAGCTAAAAAACGACGACGTGATAAACACGCGTCGATCATTTGGCTGAATTGAGAATCCTGACTGTCACGATCCCACATTGCTGACTCCTTGCTTGAGTAGTTTTTATCTCTTTGGCGCAGATCGTAGATAGTTAGCATGACAAACAAGTTAAGCTATTGTTTCATATTGATTAATAAAAATAGACACAAAGAGTGAATTTACATTTCAACTTCATTAAAGTGCGCTATGGTTCACTTTTGACTGATAAATAGTGTAATACGTACAAAAAAATGTGATCAAAAACCTAGATCTTTTCAGATTTGGTAGCTACATTGTTGATTGTTCATGAGGAACTACATTCACATAAGCTCATTGAGGAGCATGTTTGTTTTTTAAGTGAGGGATTATCATGAAGAAAATGAGAAAAGCACAATTGCATCGCGTACGCATTCAATACTGGAAAGAGTCGAACAAAGACGCGAGCAAATCATCTTAATGTGCTAACCCACCGTACTAAGCTGGCTTAACCGCCAGCTTTTGTGTTTTTATCGCAGTGAAAATTAGGCTGCTCTATGGCTGAAAGGAAACAACTGAGTTAACTCATGCATGATGCTTTGCGTCTGTTTTGAGTAAAGATGTTTATCTTTATAACCCACCAATTGTACCTGACGCACCTTTCCGGAAATCAGTAACTGACGAATCATACGATTGACCATCTGCACATCCAATGCCGTTCCTTGCTCCAATCTCGAGACTGGGTAGAGGCAAGATAAGTCGATGTTTACTACCACATCATTACAGTGCGCTAAAAAGCTCGCCAACTGATTCTTGACTTGAAAACGATGACTGAAGCTGCATTCTTCACCCGTCATCCAATCACAACCTAAGTCTTCAGCGTATTCTAACAAACGCTCTGTATGCTGGTTAATATCAACCCCTAGGCAGAACAGACGACACTCATTGTAGCGAGCAAGAGCAAAATGGTATGCGCTGCCTTGAACGGGTTCTAGTGACGCCTTGAGTTCAAAGTCTCGACCAATATGAACAATGCCAAGCTCTTGTCTAGAGGAATGCAACAGAGGCAACGAGTGGAGCAAGGTTTCACTGTTATTAGTAAACACAACTGGCAATGTCTCAGTGCCAAGGTAACGGCTCAACTGATGCTGGTATTTGGTCACTGGCTGAGCAGTAAGGTTGTAGTGCCCACCATTTAACCAGCTAAAACCATCCAGCTCTTCAATCCACTGATAAATCTCTTCCAAGCTTTGATCGGCCATTTCGAAATCCACCAGCTTCATCGGCTTGAGCTTTTCACTAACCGTGAGAAGAGCTAAACGATGAGACAACATCCCTGTGAGATTTTGATCTTTATTACGTCGAAATAGGCCAAACATATGAATTACCTTTCTGGGGGCAATGCCCTCGCTGCTTGAAGTACGTGAAGAATGATCCTCTGTTGATTTAATTGAACTCGATGAGCAGGAGCCATTACTGAAATTGCGCCGATCAGTTTGGAGCCTTTCATTACTGGTGCGCTGATACCAGAAACACCAGAGTCAATTTCTGAGGTACTAACGGCATATCCCTGATTGCGGATTTGCTCCAGTTCCAGCTTCCACTGTTCGTGGCGTTCTTGTTCCCCAAAATAGCGCAAGATTTTTTCACATCGCGTTGCTGGCATATAAGCCAACATAACTTTGGATGAGGCGCCTCGTAACAGGGGTTGACTTTGACCCTGGACGTAGCTGCAACGAAGCGCCTGCATGCTCTCTTTGCGACTCACACACAATGCTCTGTAACCAACAGGCACCATATAAGCCGCCATCTCACCCGTCTGTTTCTGTAAGCGGTTCAACACTGCGTCAACGACATCTAAGTCGTGTTGACTCGTTTCATAACTGCGCATCAATAGCAGAGCTGCTGGACCGATGATCAAGGTTTTGTCATTTGGACTTTCCTCGATCAGATTCCACTCTTTTAGCAACTTCAAATGACGGTAAAGACTACTGATCGGTGTGCCTAATTGTTCACTCAACTGTTTGGCTGTGATCGGCTCATCATTGACCGCCACCTGCATTAATAGTTGAAGAACTTTTTCGTTAACCTGTCCGCTATTCTGTTTCATAGAGTTCACGCTATTGTTGTAGCGTTTTCGATTGATAGTGATCAAATTGTATTCTTACTTGGTAGGAATTTATAAACAAAATAATGCTACATTTCTTACTATGTGAGAATACAAAAAACTAAAGGCGATCATTTTCTCAGTGCATTTGTCGAACGTCGGTGTGAATAAAAAGGAGCCTCATAACGGCTCCTTTTACTTGTATGGAATAATATTTGGCTATTTCTGCGTAAGGCTAGCACCATGAGTGGCAATCACCTGTTGGTACCAGAAAAAACTCTTTTTGCGTTTTCGTTCTAAACTACCGTGTCCATCATCATGCCTATCAACGTAGATAAATCCGTATCGCTTGCTCATCTCGGCGGTTGAGTTGGCCACCAAATCAATGGGCCCCCAACTGGTGAATCCCATTAGCTCAACGCCATCTAACATCGCTTCGTGAGCCTGAACCAAATGATCATTGAGATAAGCGATTCGATAATCGTCATTGATTTGGCCGTTGTCATCGATTTCATCGCGAGCTCCAAGACCATTCTCCACCACAAATAATGGCTTTTGGTAGCGGTCGTACAAAAAGTTAAGCAGTATACGTAGCCCTTTCGGGTCGATGAGCCACCCCCACTGACTTTTTTCAAGGTAAGGATTCGGAACGCTGTCAACGATATTTCCCACCTCTTTGTGCTTAGGATCCGCACTCGCGCAGCCGCTGGCGTAATAACTAAATGAGATAAAATCGACACTCGCACTGGCTAACAACTCAAGATCTCCAGGTTGCATCTCAATCTCGATGCCTTGTTCACGGAAATATCTCAACATATAACCTGGGTACTTACCTCGCGTTTGGACATCACCAAAGAATAACCACTTGTTGTTCTCATGCATCGCTGCAATCACATCATCAGGATGACAGGTGAATGGGTAGTTAATCGCACCAAGCAGCATATTGCCTACCTTGCCATCTGGAATCACCTTGTGACACAGATTAACGGCTTTCGCGTTAGCCAGTAGTTGGTGGTGTATAGCTTGGTAAATCTGCTGTTGATTAGCCTCTTCAGCCAAGCCAACACCAGTAAATGGCGCGTGAAGCGACATGTTAATCTCGTTGAACGTCAACCAAAGTTTGACTTTGTCTTTGTAACGTTCAAATACCGTGTGCGCATAACGCTCAAAAAAGGTGATCAATTCGCGGCTAGCCCAACCGCCATAGTTTTCGACTAACGCATAGGGCATCTCATAATGAGATAAGGTCACAAACGGCTGAATATTATGCTTAGCCAGTTGATCGAAAATCTTGTCGTAGTATGCCAGCCCCTGCTCATTTGGCTCTAGTTCATCGCCATTTGGATAGATACGCGTCCACGCAATAGAAAGCCGTAAGCAGTTGAATCCCATCTCATCGAATAGTTCAATATCCTGCGGATAACGATGGTAAAAATCGATCGCAACATCCTTGATTCCTTCACCACGTTGTTCACGACTTTGATGCGGGCTTAAAATGCCATTTGGCAACATATCAGAAGTTGATAACCCCTTGTTATCAGAGTTAAAAGCGCCTTCTACCTGATTGGCAGCGATCGCGCCACCCCAAAGAAAATTGGTCGGGAATGTGGTCATGTTCAGTTCCTAGTCCGTCGTTTATCTGCCCACCATTGTAGACCTAGCCTAGCCAAACAAATGAGGTCGGGATAATTAATTTATCTTTCCTATTTTGTTGGCCTTTTTATGTAAGCTTTTGGCATTTTCGAGATCTTGACGGCACCTTTATCCAACCTCAAGGTTTATGCTTAGATTAGGATATTCACTAGAAGGTCATGTTTATGAACTACAAACATATTCTTGTTGCGCTTGAGCTTACTGACGAAAGTAAAGTGTTAGTCGATAAAGCGGTCTACTTGGCAAAACTGACGAATGCCGAGGTTTCATTTATCCATATTGATGGCTCTCACGGGGAGATTTACCCAGAAGTTGTCGACCTTCAAACCGAGACGAATCAGCCGCCGTTTGGTGAGCACACCATTGAACAAATCCGCGCATTTGAATCGTACAGCGCATTCCCTATTAAGCACATCCTGCTTGGCTCGGGAGACCTAGCCGATAAATTAGCGAATACGATCGAAAATAATAACGTCGATCTCTTGCTCTGTGGTCACCACCACGATTTTTGGAGCAAAATTGTCTCTTACTCCAAACATTTAGTCGATGCATCTCCCGTTGATATCCTTGTGGTACCTATCTAGCCCTTTGTTGCTCCGCTCAACGTTGACAACGGGTCTCATAGCGAGGCCCGTTTTTAATTTTTATGCGTTTCTAACCGACTCCTTGCCACGCTGCATTATGGACAAAAAGTTCCATAGTGATTGGCAAATATCGCTATTTTTCCGTTAGTTATCATGACGTAAATTACCCTCATCAAGAGACGCTGACGGCAATTGGCGCCAATATAGAGAAAGTTAGGAGCCCATATGACTCATCCAATTATCAAAGATTTAGAAACTCGCTACACCGCTAAAAAATATGACGCGACCAAACGCATTTCAGCGCAGGATATCGAAACCATCAAGCAAGCGATCCACCTATCTGCTTCATCAATTAACTAGCAACCATGGAAATTTATCGTGCTAGAGAGTGATGAAGCAAAACAAAGATTTCACGACACATTTGCCAATAAGTTTGCGTTTAATCAACCACACGCAAAAGAAGCATCACATACGATTTTGTTTGCCCATAACCCACGTTATACCAAAGAGCAGTACAAAAAAGTTGTCGATGCAGAAGTGACATCAGGTCATTTACCAGCAGAGCGATACAACGACATGCTAAATGGCGCATTCGGTTTTGCTGAACTGAATACCGATGAGGCAGGCTACAACGGAAATTGGACGAAAGCTCAAACTTACATTGCCCTAGGTAATACCTTACACACACTGGCACGCTTGGGGATTGCTTCGACACCAATGGAAGGGGTTGATGCCGAGCTAATCGGTGACGTATTCAAAGAAGAGCTAGACGGATACGTATGTGATTTTGCACTTGCAATGGGCTACCACAAAGAAGGTGAAGACTATAACCACGGTCTGCCAAAAGCTCGTTTGCCTATTGAAGACGTTATCACAACACTTTAAAGCATCGGAGCGGATACTATGGTGAAACGCACGATCGTTGCCAATATCACCGCTAAACCGCATGACTCACATTCAGTGAGCCACACAAAATCACAAGGCTTCCTTTAAGGAAGCCTTTTTGCTTCCATTCATCACGCTAATGACTATTTCATCTTGGACTCTAAAAACATGCGCGACCTAACATTTTAGGGCTAGCTCATAACAAGAAAATTATTTTGATGATCTGAGTCAATTTGAAGAGAGGATTAGTTCATCCAATTTATCTAATATTAGGAAAAATAAATATACTAATTGAGGATACGTCATGACATCAGTTTCGCGAGAGCAGAGTCCGGAAAACACACAACTCACCCGCAAAGGTTTCTCCTCGCTGTTCGCTAAAGTAAGTACCAAACTAAAATTGGCGATCTTACTGACCTTCATTGCCTTCTTGGTCTTAGGCTATAAAGGCATATCCGGTATGCAGACATCTGCCAGTTTTATTGAAGAACTGTATAGCCAAGGGATGCAACATACTATAAGAACCAGTCGAGTCATTGATGAACTGAGTAATGCCCGAAGCGCATTGCTACTCTCATTTCAACATGATCCTTCATCGGACACGGCAGCAATGCATGACCACCCTTTGCAGTTCCATATTGATCAGATTCAGACCTCACTGAAAACCTTGCATCATATTATTGATAACGAACTATTAAAGTCCGAGCTTGGTGCAGAAGAAAAAACCGTTGTCACTAATCTAGCAAAAGTCATTGACGATATTACCAACCAAGGTTTTGAACCCGCCATCGCCAAATTGAATTCTGGTGACTTTAACGGCTCCAACCTCATCCTTCTGAGTAAGATAAATCCGTTGTTTAACGAGGCTTACAAATTCGCAGAAACCTTTTTCACAATGCAGGTAAACGAAGGTAAAAACAGTTTCAATCAGGCCAATGAAAACACCCGTCACTTTATCGTTGCGGTAAGCGGTATCACACTGATTTCTCTGGTCGTGATCATTGGCCTTTCCACCGTAGTAGTAAAACGCATTAACGCTGCCGTGACCCAACTAGAGACCTCTTCAGGGCAAATTGCCCAAGGGGATCTGACCCAGCGTTTATCTCTGAGTGGAAACGATGAGTTTGCTCGTATTGCTGACTCAGTCAACAATATTGTGAGCAGTTTTCAGCATGTTGTGCAGACCAACCGTGATTCCATCAGTCAATTAGCACGCTCTGCCGAAGAGAGCTCAGCCGTCGCAGTACAGACCAAACAAAATATCCTGACGCAGCAAGCGCAAACCGAGCAAATCGCAACAGCCATCAATGAGTTTACCGCTACGGTTCATGAAGTCGCGCAAAGCGCCTCATCAGCGGCACAAGCTTCTGAACAGGCGGATCAGGCCGCTGAAAGCGGTCAGAAAGTGGTGACGGAAAGTATCGACTTGATTGAAAAACTATCGAGAGAAATGCAAGACTCTGTCAACGCGATGCACCAGTTGGCGAAGCACTCAGAAGAGATCGGCAGTGTGGTCGATGTGATTCAGGGGATTTCAGAACAGACTAACTTGCTGGCACTCAACGCCGCTATCGAAGCGGCGCGGGCAGGAGAACAAGGACGAGGTTTTGCGGTGGTGGCTGACGAAGTACGAACACTCGCCAGTCGAACTCAACAGTCAACGCAAGAGATACTCGAGACCATTCAGCGTTTGCAAAATGGCAGCCGTGAATCGACTCAACGTTTAGAAATCGGCGCGCAAAATGCGTTGTCTACGGTTGAAAAAGCTCGTGAAGCAGGCGATGCACTCAATTTGATTAAGTCGAGTGTCGATCAAATCACGGCGATGAATGTCCAAATTGCGACTGCCGCAGAACAACAAAGTCTAGTGACTGAAGAGATAAACACTAACATATCGAGTATCAGCGAAATTTCCAATCAAACAGCGGTGGGAGCGGAGCAAAGCAGTGCGGCGACACAAGAGTTAGCCGAGCTCACCGAACTGCTTCACCATGAAATCGAACATTATCGCGTTTAATCAAAAGCTGCTGACCCAGATCATCTCACTCTGGGTCAGCGTTTTCTTTTGCAACAAAAATCACAGCAATACCACTTAACACAAGTAACGCTGCGATTACGGAACTCGTTGTAATCGTCTCGCCAAGGCCAATACTACCCGCTGCAAACGCAATAACGGGCACACTAAGTTGAGCGACAGAGGCCTGCAACATCGATATCTGTTTCACTACTCGATACCAAAGAATATAACCAAATCCAGATGCGAAAATTCCCGACAACAATGCCCATCCCACCCCGCTCAGCGTGAGGGTTGCGGTATGAACAAGCCATGGACTCAGCACTAAAGCAATGACGCTCGCCAGTACAAAACCATGCGTAATTGAGAGTGAAGGTGCCGCCGCCGTGCGTCCCAATAACGTAAAAGCAGCCCAACAAATACCGGACAACATCATCAAGATCGCGGCCGACAAACTAGGCGTTTGGGCAGAGGGTAGCATCAAAGTAACAAAGCCCCCAATCGCCACGGCAATGCCTAAGATTTCGATTCGGTTCAAGCGATATCCGGAAAGCACATGAAACACCACTAACGCGAGCTGAACCATACCAAACAGAATCAATGCCCCAGTTCCGGTACTAAGCTGCGTATACGCAAATGAAAAACTTACCGCGTAGCCGAACAGTGCAATCCCCCCCGCCCAACTGACCTTACTGGTCAAAAACCGCCTCTTGAGTTCGCGGCGTATCATCAAAATCACCGCTAAAGTAATCGCACCAGATAGCAATCGGATGAAGGTAAAAGACCCCGGATCTATCGCCTCTTCAGCCAGAGCAAAACGACAAAAAAAAGAGTTCGCAGCAAAAGCGATCAAAGCCACAATCAGATTGATTGAATTAGACATGTGTCATCCCATTTAAGTCCAACTAAAGTATATCGGCAAACCATATGGGCGATAGCATCATTGATTATGATTAATAGCGTCTAAGTCTAAAGAATCAATCGTCTTGCTCTAGGTCTTCTTCCTCAAACATCGATGAACGTTTGATTTCATATTGATTGAAACTAAAAATACTCGCGCCTCGGACGCGTTTGGTGATCACCTTTTCATCACCAAACTGAACCGTTACGTGAGTAAACACTTTGTTCTTAGCCTCTAAGGTACACTCAGCCAACGCGACTTCTAACTCTTGATCATTAGTGTCTCGAGCATGTTTCACCTTCTCGAGATGAGCATTGGCTTCCTGCTTGTCTGCCTCTAACTTCTGTTCTTGTTCGGGAGTGCGCTCTGACTTGGGCGTTTTTTTGAATTCCAGCTCTTTGCGGATAATACCCATAGTCCCTTCTTGAGCGTGAGTATATTGTTCTTTGAGCTTAGCTTGACGCTCTTTATACATTTGAAAGCGAGCAAAAACATGCACGTAGGTAGCGGTATCGCCTTCTACACCGAGATTTACGCACGTCACCTTGCCACCCACTTTAGCAGAGCCACCGCTTAAAGTGCCCTGCTTTTCGTTGGCGTCACAAACCACGAGATTGTGTCCACAACGAACTTCATTACCCATACAGTGGACACTAAGGTGAATGTCATTTGCAGCCTGTAGTTCGGCGAACTGCGCATAGTTGGCGGTAATAGAACCACCCGATTTTACGATACAGCTTTTCTTCTCACCTTCAGAAACGTTATGGCCAATGATCCCTTTAGCCACTTCGATATCACCTTGAACTTGGATATCGGCTGATTCAATAAAGCCACCAACCGTGAGATTTCCCGTCGCCCTCACGACCATATCTGACTCGACATTGCCGAGGACGACAACATTGCCCTTGAATTTAACATGCCCCGTCGCCACACCAATGGTAGGGAGGCATAGTGCATCTTCAACCTCAACACCACGCTCTTTGAGAATCGGCATGCCCGAAACGGAGGCAATTAACAGATTGGGATTATCAGGGGAGATCATCGTGCCCTTGCCGACCTTAAACACCGCATCTTTACCCGGCTTAGGTGGAATGACTTTGCCAAGCACCGTCATCCCAGGCAACCCCTTAGTAGCAGGAACCCGTTTCATTAAAGGGTCATTTTGTGAAACATTGATGGTCTCGCCCAAATTAAGCATATCGACTTTACCATCAACGGAAGATTCTTTAGGCGCGAGAACTTGTTTGGTGGGATCTTTGACCAAAGGAACAAATTTGGCGTCTACACCCTGTTTAGGTTGCTTGCCTTGTGCGACGGCTTGAGTGAACGTCTCTCCAGGTTTCAACTGATGGCTCATGACCAGTACTTTTTTCAAGGCGAGCTTATTGATCCCTTTAGTCACATGCATTTGAGCCAAAGCGTGAACGATTTGTGGGCCTCTGAGTGGTTGCCCACGATAGGCACCAGTGACAACCATACTAGCAAGCATGTCATGATCAGAAAGAACGACTTCGACACAAGCATTGCGTACCTCAGCAACCGTGATGCCAACATAGGCTTCGCTTTTCATCTCTTTTGCGCAATGAATAAAACGAGTGACTTCGTCTTCAAGCACAAATAAGTCTCCAGCGCCAATTGCTGACAACGCTTCACTCAAACCGCGACTGTCAAAATTCTTATCAACCGTGATATCGGGTAACAACTTCGCGATAACTTGTTTGTTATCATCAGAAAAAGCAACAAACTTATCCCACATGCCATTCTGCCTTTAAGTTCCTTCTAGGCCGAGTGTATAAAATTAATCCTCATCACTGTATCAAAATAGTGACAATTTCAGGCATATATCACTAGATGATGTTTTTACACTGTAAATAACGTTAGCTAGAGCTCGGAAAGTGATGAGCCGCTTTTAACGAATATACTGCGGTGACACTGCGCCCCTGCTTTGAATACTCTAGTGAATCACACAATTCCGAAGCAAGAACAATACCGCGTCCGTGGGTGAGCGGCTGTTTTTCCTGACTTGAACCATAATTTTTCTGATAATCAAACCCTTCTCCATTATGCTCAAGTTCCATGATCAACTTTTCTTCTTTAGGTAAAAAATTGATGCTGAGTTCTGTCCAAGCACTGTCTTCCAACTCTTTTAGCTTTTCCTCTCGCAGTTGATAGAACAAGAAAAAACCATCAGGCTCTTCTTTTATCGCAGAATCAAGTCTTAACAGCCCGTGCTCAATCGCGTTGGCAAACAGCTCTGAGAGCACAGAACATACCAAGTCCAAATGCACTCCACCATGCAGTATGCCTGCCACGAACTTACGCACTTCAATCATCACGGAAACATTGCGCAATACTTCTCCATCTAAGCGCAGCTTAGATTGGCTGGGAATCTGATTGATCGTCGTGCTATTTGGCGGTGGTTCTTGAACATTGCCGTTGGAGATAGGAAACCGCATGGCAAGAATGGATAAGTCATCCCCAACAGGCTTGTTCGCAAACTGACGAACGGAATCATACAAGGTTGGGATAATGGCTCGATTTGACAAAAAAGCCTTCTCTAAACGCTGCTGACCAAACTGTTCACCTTCCTCATTCATCGCTTCGATAACACCGTCGGTATAGCAGATGATCTGTTGGTCTGGTTCCAATTTGAAATGCACCAAGTCCGATTCAAACTCATGAGGTTGTAGAACCCCCAATGGCATGTGAGTGGAAGTCAGTCGACGGACGATTGAGCCATCTCGCTCAATCAAGTAACCATCAGGAAGCCCTCCCCCCCACCAAGAGACTTCAAACCCATTGGCACGTACCTCAAAGATACTTGCCGCCAACATCATGCCCATAGGTAAGAAACGGACTAAAACTTCATTAATCTCCCGAGCGATCTCTCCTAAAGAAATGTATGGTCCGCCCCGTTATTGCAACTACAATTTAGTAATAACGGAGTTGGTTTGCGCTAATGTATTCGGAGTC
>NZ_JBNJOH010000051.1:0-29414 GCF_050113735.1 Vibrio sp. TRT 2004
GTTTCATTGAAACCTAATTTGAAGCCTAAGCTTCTAATTGGATTATCATCAACGAGTGCCCACACAGATTGATAGGTCTATATTTTTAAAGAGCTTTTGTTTTGAGGTCTTCTCAAAACGGACGGCCATTTTATCGAGATAACTTTCAGTGTCAAACACTTTTTTCGTTATTTCTTCGAAAGTTATTAGTTAACTTTCACCGTCGTTATTGCCAGCGCTTATTAGCTCGGTATCCCGTGGCAACGGAGGGGCATTATAGGGAGTTTCCAAATGAGTACAAGAGCTAAATTCAAAAAAATATCGTTTTTCGCATCGTTCGCTCACATAACAAACAATAAGCCTAAAAACAGAGCAAAAGGGCCTTAAAAAGGGCCCTTTTGCAAGTGCTGTAATAGCTGTAATTATTGGTGAGCAATAATCTGATCGTTGTTCACCAGCAATTTAACTGGCAGATCCGGGACAACTTTACCTGCCAAAATGGCTTTCGCCAGCGGGTTCTCAACACTTTGCTGAATCGCTCGTTTGAGTGGTCTTGCGCCATATACTGGGTCAAACCCAACTTGAGCAATAAGTTCCAGCGCTTTGTCTGAGACTTCTAGCGAGTAACCTTTCTCTTCCATTCGTTTAGATAAACGCGCTAATTGAATAGAAGCAATCGCTTTAATGTGGTCTTGACCCAACGGGTGGAACACCACACTTTCATCAACTCGGTTTAGGAACTCTGGGCGGAAGTGTTTGCTCACTACATCCATTACTTGCTGTTTCATACCCTGATAATCGACCGTTCCAAAGTTTTCTTGGATTCGAGTCGAACCTAGGTTAGAGGTCATGATCACCACAGTATTGCGAAAATCGACCGTTCTACCCTGCCCATCAGTTAGACGCCCATCATCAAGCACTTGTAGCAAGATGTTAAATACATCAGGATGCGCCTTTTCAACTTCATCCAACAAGATTACTGAATACGGTTTGCGACGAACCGCTTCTGTCAAATAACCACCTTCTTCGTAACCGACGTAACCTGGAGGCGCACCTACCAATCTCGCCACTGAGTGTTTTTCCATAAATTCAGACATGTCGATACGAACCATCGCATCTTCACTATCGAACATGAATTTAGCCAGTGTCTTACATAGCTCGGTTTTACCTACCCCTGTTGGGCCTAAGAATAGGAATGAGCCAATTGGCTGGTTTGGATCCGACAAGCCTGCACGGCTACGGCGAATGGCATTGGAGACTACCTCTACCGCTTCCGTCTGACCAATGACGCTCTTATGCAGTACATCTTCCATACGTAGCAGTTTTTCTTTTTCTGCTTCCAGCATTTTCGATACCGGTATCCCCGTCTGCTTAGACAGAACATCGGCAATTTCATTGTCTGTGACCTTATTACGCAGTAGGGTCATTTCCTGCATTTCAGCTTGAGTCGCAAGATCTAGCTGTTTTTCTAGTTCAGGGATACGCCCATATTGCAACTCAGACATTCGGTTAAGATCACCAGCTCGACGGGCAAACTCCATATCCATGCGTGCTTGTTCTAGCGCTGATTTAATATGCTGTGTTCCCGACAGAGCCGCTTTTTCTGCGTTCCAGACTTCTTCCAGTTCCGCAAACTCTCTTTCTTTATCCGCTAATTCTTCGTTTAAGATAGTTAGTCGTTTTTCACTGGCATCATCATGTTCATTAATCAAAGCCTGTTGCTCGATTTTGAGCTGAATGATTTTACGCTCTAATTTATCTAAAGATTCCGGTTTAGAGTCGATTTGCATACGGATGCTGGAAGCCGCTTCGTCAATCAAGTCGATGGCTTTATCGGGTAGCTGACGATCTGATACGTAGCGATGCGATAAACTCGCCGCAGCAACAATCGCTGGGTCGGTAATTTCAACGTGGTGATGAAGTTCATAACGCTCTTTAAGTCCTCGTAAGATCGCCACGGTATCTTCAACACTTGGCTCATCAACGATGACTTTTTGGAATCGACGCTCCAACGCTGGGTCTTTCTCTATGTATTGTCGGTACTCGTCAAGTGTCGTCGCACCAACGCAATGCAACTCTCCTCTCGCTAATGCAGGCTTAAGCATGTTGCCTGCATCCATAGAGCCTTCTCCCTTGCCGGCACCAACCATCGTATGAATTTCGTCGATAAAGAGAATAATGTTGCCCTCTTCTTTAGACAGTTCATTGAGAACCGATTTCAGACGCTCTTCAAACTCACCACGATACTTAGCACCTGCCACCAGCGCTCCCATATCGAGCGAGAGCACGCGACGACCGCGCAAGCCTTCGGGTACTTCGTTATTAACGATACGTTGCGCTAAACCTTCAACAATCGCTGTTTTACCAACCCCCGGCTCACCAATTATGACAGGGTTGTTTTTGGTACGACGCTGCAAAACTTGAATGGTGCGGCGAATTTCGTCATCGCGGCCAATCACTGGATCGAGTTTCCCTTGTTCAGCACGCTCTGTCAGATCAATGGTGAATTTTTCCAGTGCTTGGCGAAGCTCTTCCGCATTCGGATCATTCACTTTCTGTCCACCTCGAACCTGATCGATGGCTTCAGATACTTTAGTTTCAGTTAAGCCTAGCTCTTTCAGTAGTGAGCCCAACTGGCCTCGGTCTTCCAATGCCGCTAATAGAAAAATCTCTGATGAGATGTAGGCATCTTGACGCTTCTGAGCCACTTTGTCGCATAGGTTAAACATGGTTCCCATAGCGCTAGAGAGCTGCACATCGCCACCAATACCACTCACTTTTGGCAAACGGTCAAGGATCTCACTCAATTTCGAGCGCAAATGAGTAATGTCTACATTTAGCATGGTGAGCAAGGGACGAATAGGACTGCCATTCTGATCCATTAATGCCACCATCAGGTGCACTGGTTCAATGTATTGATGATCGCGGCCCAATGCCAACGATTGAGCGTCAGATATGGCGATTTGGAATTTGCTTGTGAATCTGTCAAGACGCATATCTACCTTCCTATCTCAACTGAGAAAAAATAACTAATCAGTATGAAAGATGGATACGCCAATAGAGTTTTTCAAGGGGAGGAATAGAGTTTACGGTAGGAAATAAAGCGATTATTTTTCTATCCAGATAAAGGTCGCTTGTCTGCCTGTGATGCCATCTCGGCGGTAGGAATAGAATCGTTCAGAGTCAGAGTAAGTACATAAATTACTATAAAAGATTTGCTCAACACCGACTCGACGCAGTCGTTGGGTAACAAGTAGGTTCATATCCGCTAGCCATTTCCCCTGTTGAGTTCGGGGTTCAAAGGCATCAATGGCTCGTGGTTCAATACAAGTAAATGCCTCTACGACATCTTGACCAACCTCAAATGCACGCGGTCCAATGGCAGGACCAATCCACGCCATAACCTCACCCTCAAACTTTTCGACAGCATTTTCGATAATGCCGTGCGCTAGTCCTCGCCATCCGGCATGAACCGCGGCGACTTGAGTGCCTGACACGTTGGTCAGTAGTACTGGTAAGCAGTCAGCTGTCATTGCCGAGCAGACGACGCCTTGGTGCTCAGTAAACGCTCCGTCAGCATCCAGTACTTCATTGGTTGGAGCATCTAAGTTAACCACCACTGTTGAGTGGGTCTGATTCAGCCATACTGGCGCAGAAGGCATAGACGCTTTCTGCGCCAACCAATGACGATTTTTCTCAACGATCGCATAATCATCACCAACATGAGTCCCAAGGTTAAGTCCTTGATAAGCGCCAACAGAAAAAACTTCTCCTCGAGTAGAGGAAAACGCTTTTATATGTTTCGCAACTGGCCAGTTGGGGATGATCATCTCCATGGTTAGATCTCGTCGCCTAAACCATGTTCACGAACGTCTTGTCGCAGAGCTTCTGCCATGGCAACCATGTCATCTGGTACAGGCGCATGGAATTCGACTTCCTCGCCTGTAATTGGATGTTCAAACTTTAGCATCACAGCGTGAAGCGCTTGACGGTCGAATGAACGAATCATTGTCGCCAACTCTTCTGTCGCGCCCGCCGGAATACGTGCACGTCCACCATAGGCAGTATCACCTAACAGAGGGTGCTGTAGGTATGACATGTGCACACGAATCTGGTGCGTACGACCAGTTTCAAGACGTAGACGGATACGGGTATGTTCGCGGAAGTGTTCTGCCACTCGGTAATGCGTTACGGCGGGTTTGCCCATTGGGCTTACTGCCATTAGAGTACGCTTCGTTGAATGACGACCAATAGGTTGTTCTACTCGCCCACCTGCGGTCATTCTACCAATAGCAATCGCTTCATACTCACGAGTAAAGTGACGCTTTTTCTGCAAAGCACGAACTAATCGTGTCTGTGCCGGAACTGTTTTTGCTACAACCATCAAGCCCGTTGTGTCTTTATCTAGACGGTGAACGATACCTGCACGAGGTACTTCGGCAATATTTGGGTAATGATGGAGTAAAGCATTCAGCACAGTGCCATCTGGCGTGCCTGCTCCTGGGTGAACAACAAAACCACGTGGTTTATTGATCACTAGAATGTCATCGTCTTCATAAACGATGTCTAATGGAATATCTTGCGCTTCCCAACGCTGCTCATCTTCAAGTTCCGCTTGCAGAATAATCTCTTCACCGCCCATCACTTTGGTACGAGGTTTGGTGACGACTTCACCATTCACCTGAACTTTCCCGTCCAATAGCCACTCTTTGAGGCGTGAACGAGAGAAATCAGCGAATAATTCCGCAATAGCCTGGTCTAAGCGCTGCCCTAGTTGGCTATCTTTTACTGTGTTTGTTAACTCAATCTGCTGGGCCATATCGAACTTTTTTAAAAACTGTGAGACTAATTGTCACTACTGTGGAAAAATGTACTATTGGACATTGTATCTGTTACGGAATAGAAAGTAACGGAAGCAACAGAAATATTTATCTCAAGGAATCGAATCCTGACATGAAAAAGCATACTTTATCTGGCTTGTTGGCATTATCAGTACTGGTAGGCTGCTCTAGCAGCGAAGAGGTTGTTCCAGATGTGCCACCATCTGAGCTTTACTCAGAAGCACAGGTTTCGCTTCAAAGTGGTAACTGGCTTACTGCCATTGATAAGCTTGAAGCACTCGACTCTCGTTACCCATTTGGTGCTTACTCAGAACAGGTTCAGCTAGACCTAATTTATGCGTACTACAAAAATGATGACCTAGCATTAGGTCTCGCGACGATTGAACGCTTTACACGCTTAAACCCAACTCACGAAAAATTGGATTGGGTTCTTTACATGCGTGGCTTGACACACATGGCACAAGACCGCAACTTTATGCATGACTTGCTTAACACTGATCGTAGCGATCGTGATCCTGAGCCTGTGAAAAAAGCCTTTGCTGACTTTAAGAAACTGCTTGAGCGCTACCCAGATAGCCCTTACGCAGAAGACTCACAAAAACGCATGTATGCGCTAAAAAATCGTCTTGCTCAATATGATTTAGCAACGGCCGACTTTTATCTACGCCGTGAGGCTTGGATTGCCGCGATTAACCGCACCCAAGAATTGCAAAAAACCTATCCAGATACTGAAGCCGCTCGCAAATCACTTGAGATTCAATTGGAAGCCTACAAGCAACTAGGACTTGAAGATGCGATCAAAAGAACTGAGCAACTGATTGAGCTTAACCCTCAGTAAGCGTCTATTAAATAAAGCAAAAAAACCTCCGACATGGAGGTTTTTTTATTGGCGAACTTTGCGCATGTTGAACTAAAGAACTACATTTTATTCAGTGTATTGTTGAGGTGTTGCATGCTACGAACCGTTGCTATTATTTCTTTACTGTGCTTTTTCAAGGACCGATATTTCAATGACGACAATATCCTTCCTGATGATCAGGTCTACTTTACATTAGCCGCGTACAATGCAGGGCCAGCCAATATTAGGAAAATGCGACGACTCGCTGAACAGAATGGTTATGACCCGAACAAATGGTTTCGCAACGTAGAAATTATGGCTCGAAGAAATATCGGCAGAGAGCCCGTTCACTACGTATCCAATATCAATCGCTACTTTGTCATCTACAAACAGCTCAAATCTCTAAAGCAGCTAAGGGAGTATCAAGCGGCACAAGCCCAATTAGTGACCATTGAATAGAGATCAAGAGTTATTTGAAGTTAGTTAGAGAAATAAAGCTGAAGAAAATCTGGGATTTAATTCACAAATGCTAGGTGGCTAAATGATAGGCAAAGACTTTTATTAGGTCGAACAACGTCCCTAAAAAGCATTGAATTTTTAGCACGTTACCCTTACCAATCTAATCGGTTTTTCATCTAGCACAAGCTTTTTCACACTAAAATTCACGTACTCTTTGAGTTGGATCACGTTTAGTTTTAAGCACGAAAAACACCTACCAATAAGTGATTTAGATCACGTTATTTTATCTTTGAATAAGTAATCTGGAGTTAACCCATGAGGGATTAAACAGAGGAAAACATCTATGAAAGTAAATATCACTGGTAAAAATATCGACATCACCTCTGCAATCCGCACTCATATTGAGAGCAAGTTTAAGAAGTTAGAAAAGTGGCAAGTAGACATCATCGGTTGTCAGGCGACCTTCAGCGAGGAGCCAAATAAACAGAAGAAATTTGAAGCTGTTATCACCGTGCCTAAAGGACAACTAGTTGCTTCCGCTACTCACGAAGATTTATATGCTGCCGTTAATGAGGTAGAACAAAAGTTAGAACGCCAGCTAAACAAACTGCGCCACAAACCTGAAGCGCGCCGTACCGATAAGCCAGAGCTTGAAGAAGAAACGGAATAAAATCGAATTTTGTACCAGCAATTAAAAATAGCGCCTAGGGGCGCTATTTTTTTGTTGACGCTCCATACTCCGTTGCTTATTGTGTTTAAAGATTCACAACAAAGTAAATTGTTATGCACCAACTCACTCTGTTCTTTTTTGACTTCTTTTTTCTCCATTTAACTTGAGGGCTCTCGCGTTTTCGAAAGATAAGTCAAAAACGAACAGAAAGCCTCCCACGGGAGGCTTTTTTTATGAGGAATACTAGGATGACTGACCAAAAATACTCACTTGAAGAAATACGACTGCGTTTAAACGAACTGGATGATCAGCTGCTAAGACTGTTATCTGAACGTCGTAAAATGAGTATAGAGGTCGCGAAAAGTAAAGTGCAGACCTCAAAACCTGTACGAGATGCCGATCGAGAACAACAGCTATTAGTTAAGTTGATCAATAACGGACAAGATAAGTACCAACTTGATGCTCAGTACATCACCAAATTATTCCACACCATCATCGAAGACTCTGTTTTACTACAGCAATCATACCTGCAAAATTTGGCAAACCCAGAGCTGAGCCGCAAGCCTCTGGCTCGTGTTGCATTCCTCGGTTCAAAGGGCTCATACTCACATCTCGCCAGTCGAGAGTACTTCAGTCGCAAGAACACAGAACTCATCGAACTGAACTGTGAACACTTCAAGCAAGTCACTAATACTGTTGAGTCAGGTCATGCAGACTTTGGTGTACTTCCTATCGAAAACACCAGTTCAGGTTCAATTAACGAAGTATATGACCTACTGCAACACACTACTCTCTACATTGTCGGCGAGCTAACGCTGCCTATCGAGCATTGCTTAGTCGCGAACTCCGATCTACGTCTTGAAGAGATCAAAACACTCTACTCACACCCGCAACCACATGCACAGTGTAGTGAGTTCTTGAGTAAACTCGAAGGCGTTAAGCTTGAATCTTGTGCCAGCACCGCCGACGCAATGAGAAAAGTAAAGGAACTAAACCGCAATGATGTCGCAGCGATTGGCAATGCGTCCAGCGGTAAGCTGTACGGTCTACAGCCTATTCAAAGTAATATCGCCAACCAGACAGAAAACCATACTCGCTTTATTGTCGTTGCTCGTAAGCCTGTCGAGGTATCTGCGCAAATCCCTGCGAAAACCACTTTAATCATGTCAACGTCCCAAGAAGCGGGCTCACTGGTTGAAACACTGTTGATACTGCAACGTTACGGCATCAATATGACTAAACTGGAATCACGTCCTATCATGGGTAATCCGTGGGAAGAGATGTTCTACGTCGATCTCGAAGCTCATTTAGACTCTCAACAAATGCAGCATGCGTTGAATGAATTGACTAAGATCACTAAACATCTGAAAGTATTGGGGTGTTACCCAAGCGAAAATGTGAAGCCCACTCAGGTTAAATTGCAATAATTAGTCTACGTAGCTCAAAGAAATCTTATCTAACAGCTGACACTTTTCACTGATATTCTTAGTATCTAATATTTAGTTGCATATTAGTGTTGTGTCAGCTCTATTCAGCTGATCGTAAGTACTCTTTTAAGGTATCGCCCAGTCAGCATGAGAACTTCGTTGTTATCCCTAGTGTTTCTGATCAGTTCTTCAGTTTGCGCTTCTTCATTAAGCATTTACATGTGGGAAGACTCTCTCTCACCAACCGTACGGAACAATTGGGAAGCCCTGTCAGGTGTGCCACTTCATCTCTCTCATTTCGATAATGATGACGAGCGTAGTCTATTGATGATGAAAAGTTTCCAGCTACCATTTGATGTCGTCGTACTCGACAATGTGTCGGCACAAATTTACGGAAGAAATGACGCTTTTGAAGAGTTAACCCAGCTAAAAAACAGAACGAATAATGCAGAGAGTTGGAACCAAGCGTGCGGTGACTACGCCGTTCCTTACTTCTGGGGATCGGTAGGCATCGCTTACCGCAAAGATCGCATCTCTTTACCACCAAAAACTTGGCAAGAGTTTGTGACTCCTCCACCAGAGCTAGTGGGTAAAATCGGGATGATCAATGACAGTACTGAAACGTTCTTACCCGTTCTTTATAGCCTAAACATGTCACCGACAACCGCTAACCCTGCTGAGTTGCAGGAAGCCTACCCTAAACTGCTCGTTTTCAATCGAGCCGTTCACACCTACGAATATGTTCTCAGCCATATCAGAAGCCAATCTGACGATGCCCCTTTAGAAATGGCCTTAGCGTACAGTGGCGATCAGCACTCGTTGAACCGCTATCTTGGTCAAAATCTATGGGAATACGTCATCCCTGAAGGGGAGATGTTTATTTGGATAGACTGTCTGGCTGTAAGCAGCCACTCTGAGAACAAAGCACAAGCAGTGGAATTTTTAGAGTATTTAATGACGCCAGATGTAGCCGCAACAAATGCAATCGATATAAAAGCTGCGACTCCGAATATTAAAGCAACGGAGCTCTTACCCGACTGGTACCTAAACGATACAACATTATTTCCACCAGCCAACCGGTTAGAGCATGCTCTTATAGATAGCGAACTCTCGGCAGAAAACATCAGTCTAAGAGCAAAGATAATTAATAGGTTACTAAGTCAACATGAAGTTAAACACTAGAGTCCTGCTACTCGTTGCGCCCGTCATCCTATTAAGTGCGGCTATCTCTAGCTATAGCATCTATATGAATCAAAAGGACGCATTCATAAAGCGTGAAAGCAGCTACTTGCAGTTTTCTATGGAGAAGCTTGCCAGCCATTTTCGTCAATCTATCTCATTGATCAATAGTTACTCGCTCACCTTAACTAAGAGCGACATTATTCGCCGTTACTTCGGTCAGTCGGATAATCCTTATCGCGAGATGAGAATGATTGAAAACCTGCAAGACACCATAAAGAGCCTGCAACCCAATCAAGAAGATGACATTGCTGTTGCCATTATAGATGGTCAACAGAATGTTCGTTTTTATGCGGACAATCAGAGTGATCCTTTTGCCAAGCTCGATGAGAACGTCTTAAAGTATGTGCAGCATTTCTATCAAAACACTGGTGACAATTCTCACACTGGTTTCGCCAAAGGTTATCAAGGTCAAAGTATCCTGATTCGCTATGATGTGCTTGATGCTCATACTCTTAGCTCACCCTTGAGTTACAACAAGGATCAAGTTTTCTTTGTTGTTGTGTCTCTTTCATTGAGCAAGTTTGATCAGCTCAAAAGTAGTCTGGAATTCGACAACGACAGCAGTATTTTCTTTTCTTCGCAGCCAGTGACCAAGTCCGGATTAACGCAATCTATTGAGCTTAAAACAGGGCTGTACGCAACGTTAGATCCCGCACAATATCTAATAACAGAAAAGCTCGCTAAAGTTGAACAGCGTTTGCAGCTCTCCTTTGGCGCCTCTTCCGCGGCCACGGTGCTAATCCTACTGTTCTTACTTTACCGTCACGTCATCAGTCCGATCACCCACCTTGATCGTCAACTGAGAGAGGTCGAACTTCGTCAACGGGTTAATATCGAGAAACTCACTAGTAAAAATGAAATTGGTCGCCTTTCTGTTCGTTTCTACGATATGTATAAAGAACTCAATTCAAGCTACCAAAAAACCAAAGCGATGGCTGAAAATGACCATTTGACTCAGCTTGCCAATCGCTACCAATTCCAAGTGTATGTTGAGCGCACACTCGCAAACAAACATCGCTATACTCACGCTTGGATTCTGTACATCGATTTGGACAATTTTAAATACGTCAACGATAAATATGGCCACCATATAGGGGACTCATTGCTGGTCAATTTTGCCGAGCACATTCGCACACTTAGCCAAAGTAAACAGCAACACCATGGCATTGAATGCATGGCATCTCGTCTATCTGGTGATGAATTTGCCATTTTCATCGCCGCCGGCCACGACGGTCAATATGCTGATCACATCGCACAAGCGGTATTAGAACCGATTCAGAATCATGCGGATCCTAAACTAGGTCGCTTCCCTATTACCGCCAGTATCGGTATCGCTTCATACCCAGATGACGGTATGGTGCTTGCAAAACTACTTTCAAACGCCGATACGGCGATGTATCAAGCCAAGCGAGCAGGTAAAAACCAAATCGCTCACTATTCGAAGGAGCTTGATGATATTGTCCAACGTCGAACTCAGGTAGAACGAGCGCTACGCAACGGTGACTTAGACAATGAATTCACGTTGCTCTACCAACCTTACTATGATCGCCTAGGTGAAAAGATAAAAGGTGTCGAGGCTTTATTACGCTGGGATTCTCCGAAACTCGGCAAGGTGACACCAACTGAATTTATCCCAATTTCTGAACAGATTGGGCTATTTGGCATGATAGACCGTTGGGTTATAAAACAAGCTTTCAAAGATTTTACCAAATTGCAGGCTTGCTTTGACGAGCCGATCCAGCTATCAGTCAACCTTTCTTCTGCGGAGCTTGATTCACTACAGTTAGCGAACGACATTGAAGAGCTGATGTCCTTGTATCCGATTCAGGCTGATTTGATTGATTTTGAAATCACAGAAACATTTGCATCCGATTCACAAAGCTATAGCTTGCTCTACGCTTTGACGCAGATGGGCTTTAAGTTGACGATTGATGACTTTGGTTCCGGCTACAGTTCTATTACTCAGCTAGTCGAATACCCTGTACAGAAAATTAAGTTTGACCGCGAGTTTTTGGAAACCTTAATCAAAACCGATAATCAACAAGTTGTGAAACCACTGGTTGATCTTTGTCATTCTCAATCTATGATGGTGACCGCGGAAGGGATTGAATCACCAGAGATGCACCGCTGGTTAGCAGACAATAAATGCGACTATATGCAAGGCTACTATCTCTCTGCTCCTCTGCCTTTATCCCAGTTACAGTTTGCTCAAACTCAATCCAAAGGAAGTCGAGATGTCGAAAAAGAAGGTGATTGTAGCATCGCTTAATCCTGCCAAAATCAATGCGGTTAAAAGTGCCTTCGAAGCCACTTTTCCAACTGAGAAGTTTGATTTTGTCGGTACAAGTGTTCCAAGCGAAGTTGCAGACCAACCGATGAGCAATGAAGAAACGTATACCGGTGCCATAAACCGAGTCCGTAACGCCAAACAAGTTGTCCCTGATGCCGATTATTATGTTGGTTTAGAGGCGGGTATCGAAAGTAATGTTACGTTTGCCTGGATGGTCATTGAATCGGCGACTCACCGTGGCGAGTCGCGCTCTGCCAGTTTGATGTTGCCACCACTGGTCATAGAGAAGCTCAAAGACGCGAATGAATTGGGCGATGTGATGGACGAGGTGTTCGCGACTGAAAATATTAAGCAAAAAGGGGGGGCGATCAGCTTACTTACTCATAATCTGCTGACCCGCAGCTCCGTATATCATCAAGCGCTGATTCTCGCCTTGATTCCTTTTGCCAATCCTGACCACTTTCCAGCGAATCTGTAAAAAATAAGGATGCAAATGCATCCTTATTTTTTATTCAGCAACTGAGCAATCGCCTGTTTTTCATCAGGACTTTTTGATTTTAGTTCATTGGAGCCACGTGTGATGGTTGCAATGCCAACACCTAGCATTTGGCTTATCTGTCGCTGTGACAACTCCCCTTTCAGTAACTCACGGAAGATGTTGACTCTCGCCACTAAAGCCTCTCTCTCATCAGGAGTCAGTAGCATGGTTAGTAACATTTCATGCTGTTGAGATTGAGTGCTTTGGTCAATCAGGTCTAAGATCTGCTGCCACTCTTTGTATTCTGGTTCCAATGACATTTGATAAGGTGCTCGCTAATATTTCGCGTTCAGCTCATGCTGATTCAAGAACGCCCCATCCACTCCTAAGACTTCGCGATAATAAGTTTCAAACATTAAAATGTTCTGCACATATCCACGTGTCTCATTGAATGGTATCGCCTCGATAAATGCATAAGCGTCTAGTTTTCCCTGGGTCTGACTTCGCCAGGTTTTCACTCTATGAGGCCCAGCATTATACGCGGCTAACGCGAAAATTCGATTGTTATCGTACTGTTTTAATAGCCCATCTAGATAATGGCTACCAATTTCGATGTTCTTACCCACTTGGTACAAATCATCTTTGCCCTGATACGTCAGCTTATACTTTCTCGCCGTGTACTTAGCGGTTGAGGGCATAATCTGCATAATTCCACGAGCACCAACGGGGGATTTCGCTTCGATATCCATCGCACTCTCTTGGCGAGCCAGAGACATCAATGTTATTGGGTCGATGCTGTGTTTATCTGCATAGAAATCAAACCACCAGCGATGAGCGACTGGGAATCGAATCTGCAAATTATCCCACATTTGTGCTTTGATGCTCGCTGCAACGGTTAAATGGTGCCAGCCTTTGAAAGAAGCAAATGCAGCCAACATCTCTTGCTGTTTTTTATCTGCTCGTTCAAGTAGCCAACGCCACTCACTTTTCGCTGCGGTAATCTTATCGCGATCAATCAGTTCTTCTATTCTTATCAGCTCGGTAGAAAACCCTTTAAGCAGACTCTTATCGAGTAAAATTTCTGAGGTTGGATACTCGACTGAACGCTTAAGCTCTTTCGCAGCAGCCACGCTGTAAAAGTTACGTTGACCAATTAATCTCTCTAAGCGCTGATGGCCTTGAGCTTTCTGACCTGACTCTATTTCACTGCGCCCTAACCAATACTGCCAACGGAGAGTTTCCTGAGAAGGCTGAGGTAACTTGTGAATCCATTTATCAACACTTGGCCAATCTGCCATTTGGATAGCGAGCCGTACACGACGCTCTATCAATGCGACGTTTGATGACTTTACTATCTGCTTATCACGCCATTTAGCTAATGATGAAGAGTCCGTATTAATGAGTCGAAACGAGATGTAGTCCGCCAATGATTGCTGAGTATCCTCCGTCAGCTTTTGTCCTTGAGCCACCAAGCTGAACTGCTGCTGAGCTTGTTCGACATCTTTACGGGCAAGTTTCTTCAGAGCCAGTTCAGCCAGTTTCTGATTAACAGGCGTTACCTGCTGTTTTTTTGCAAACGCTCCGACTCGTTCGGGGTTCCCAAATAGATCCTGCATCTGTTCCGCTTGGCCTGTCGCCTGCGACGACTTGACCTGTTTCTTCAGGTAGCTCATCAAGGTACCATTGCGTGCTTCAAAAGCGAGAAGCATGCGCTCAACGACCATTTGATCACTTTTCAGCCCGGCTTTGTCCCATGCCTCAAACAAAGGATCACAAGCATCCGCAATACTGTGCCCAGATAACCAGAGTTTTTCTGCCCCCTCGAATGCTATCTTTTCATTTCCTTGTTGAGCATGTGCATTGTAATAATGGCATTGATACGTTTCGCCACGAGGCTCACTCGTTTGGAACGCTAATATGGTCTTCCAATCACCTTTTTTTGCCAATTCATCCAGATACGGGGCTCGAATCCGAGCTGAAAAAGGGAAACTGTGATGCTGTTGGATAAATGACTCAACCTCCGTTGGCGAGCGCTGTGCAATGTCAACAAGAAAGGTACGGTAATCGATGTAAGGCGTCAGTGGGTAGTCAGCGATTTGTGAACGAATTTTAAGATACTGAGCGACTTGCTTGGCATCTAAAAACTCTTGAGCTTGGTCATACAAATCTCTTTGCTGTTTTAAATCAGCAGCCACCACAGATGTGGCAAAGGTTGCGCTGCATATCATCGAAGAAACAAGAGCTAGCGATGAAGAGATGCGATGCAGCGACTTTCGGAAAGTCTGCGTCATAAAGGCTCGTCCTAGAGAATAGAAAGCTATGATGTTCCTTATTAAGACTCATTGTAATCAGACCTGTAAAGCGCGGAGATGTAAATAATAATAAATTCACATAACTGTGACATTTGGCTTGCTTTAAGTGAAGCAGTGCACGCTAAATCACCAATTAATGACACCGACAGCGAAGCACACCGTTTATCTAGTAACAAACTGCTCGCTCTTAGTATAAAATAACCATTTCCGTGAATTGACTATTTAGGAACGATCGGCAATGGCTGAATACGTATATACCATGTCGCGCGTGAGCAAAATTGTGCCACCAAAGCGACAAATTCTTAAAGACATCTCTCTAAGCTTCTTCCCAGGCGCAAAAATTGGTGTTTTGGGTCTAAACGGTGCGGGTAAATCAACCCTACTGCGCATCATGGCTGGCATTGATACCGATATCGATGGTGAAGCACGCCCACAACCAGGCCTAAATGTTGGCTACCTTCCTCAAGAACCTGTACTGGATGAGTCGAAGACTGTTCGTGAAATCGTTGAAGAAGCGGTTTCTGATGTAGCCGGTGCAATGAAGCGTCTTGACGAAGTATACGCTGCGTACGCGGAGCCAGATGCCGACTTTGATGCGCTAGCAAAAGAGCAAGGTGAACTTGAAGCACTGATTCAAGCAAAAGACGGTCACAATCTAGATAACGCGCTAGAACGTGCTGCGGATGCACTGCGTCTGCCTGAGTGGGATCAAAAGATCCAACACTTATCCGGTGGTGAGCGCCGTCGCGTAGCGATCTGTCGCCTACTGTTATCAAACCCAGATATGCTTCTTCTTGACGAACCAACTAACCACTTGGATGCAGAATCTGTCGCGTGGCTAGAACGCTTCCTAGTTGATTATTCAGGCACTGTTGTGGCAATCACCCACGACCGTTACTTCCTAGATAACGCTGCTGGTTGGATTCTAGAGCTAGACCGTGGTGAAGGTATTCCATGGCAAGGTAACTACACTTCTTGGCTAGAGCAGAAAGATGCTCGTCTACAACAAGAAGCTTCACAAGAAAAAGCTCGTCAAAAGACGATTGAGAAAGAACTTGAGTGGGTACGTCAAAACCCGAAAGGTCGTCAGTCAAAATCTAAAGCACGTATGGCTCGCTTTGAGGAACTACAAAGCGGTGATCGTCAGAAGCGCAACGAGACTAACGAACTATTCATCCCGCCAGGCGAGCGCCTAGGTGACAAAGTTATTGAAGTGAATAACCTGACTAAGTCATTTGATGGCCGAGTACTGATTGATGACCTTTCATTCAGCATCCCTAAAGGTGCGATCGTTGGTATTATCGGTGCTAACGGTGCCGGTAAATCGACGCTGTTTAAGATGCTAAGTGGCACTGAACAACCAGATTCAGGCACGATTGAAATGGGTGAAACGGTTAAACTTGCTTCTGTTGACCAGTTCCGTGACTCAATGGATGACTCGAAAACCGTTTACCAAGAGATTTCTGAAGGCGCGGATATCATCAAAATCAACCATTTCGAAATTCCTGCACGTGCCTACTGCTCTCGCTTTAACTTCAAAGGTTCAGACCAACAGAAGATCATCGGTGAGTTATCAGGCGGTGAGCGCAACCGTGTTCACTTGGCTAAGCTTCTCAAAGCTGGCGGTAACGTGCTGCTACTCGATGAGCCAACCAACGACCTTGACGTTGAAACGCTACGTGCACTGGAAGAAGCTCTACTTGAGTTCCCTGGCTGTGCAATGGTTATCTCGCACGACCGTTGGTTCCTAGACCGTATCGCGACTCATATCATTGACTACCGCGACGAAGGTCAGGTTAACTTCTACGAAGGTAACTATACTGAGTATATGGATTGGTTGAAGAAAACCCTTGGTCCAGAAGCTGCGGAACCGCATCGAATCAAATACAAGCGTATTGCTAAATAATGTGATACAGCTTGAAATTTGTGCAAAGGCCGCTAATATAGCGGCCTTTATTATATAGCTCACAATACGGATAATTGTCCGTGTTGCGATCGCGAAGAATGCGAACAAGCGCGTATAGTGGCCACTTTAATTTTGATACTCTTACGAGTTGCAATTAAGAGAGAAAGTTATGATCGAACGCCGTCGTTTTTCGCGTATTGTTTACCAAGCTCAAGCAGTACTGACACAAGAGTCCGTTGAGGTGATCGCCCTTGTCAGCGATCTTTCGCTACACGGTTTATTGCTTACCAGTGACCAATCAGATTTACTCGATGTAGGTAAACAAGTTGATGTTGAATTTTCGCTTCCAGGAAGTGATGTTACGATCCAACTTGTAGGGAATATTGTTGGCCTTAATAACAATGTGATTCGTCTGAGTATTGATCACATTGATATTGAAAGTATCGGGCATTTGAAGCGGTTGGTCGAACTAAACGTAGGTGATGATGAGCTCTTACATCGAGACATCGAACACTTATCTGATTTAGGTGAGTACACCTAGCCTAACTAGCTTATGTCAAAAAAAATTACTATTTCTATCCCTGACTCATCAGGGGTACAACACTTCTATATCTCAAGAAAAAACTTCGTTGTTTCCTCTATGCTACTGATCGGTACGCTAGGTTCTGGTGGGGTTTATTTCTGGCAACAACAGCAGAAAACGCAACAAAACTACAATGCTCTGCTCGATCAACTCAGCTCAGTAGAACAGGCTAAAAACGAACTCGAGATGCTCTACGAAGAGCAAGTGGACACCACCCATTCACTGTCTCAGGAGTTGGAAGATAAGCGTAACCAGATTCAAGTTCTCGGTAAACGTGTCTTTGACGTAGAGTCTGTATTGGGACTCGCTGATGAAACACTCAGCGATGAACAGAATCTTGAAGACCGACTTGATGCCGCAGCGGTTGACTCAGCAGTACGTGCGACCATGTTCCGTATGATCCCGAACGATTCGCCGCTCAACTACCAGCGCATATCTTCTCCATATGGCAGACGTACGAACCCAATTACTGGCAAACGTCATACTCATACGGGCATCGACCTGACATGTAAACGCGGTGAAGAGATTTATGCTCCTGCGGATGGTGTTGTAGAAACCGTGCGCCCGAGTTCAAAAGGATTTGGTAACTTTCTCACCGTTCGACACTCGTTTGGTTTTATGAGCTCCTATGCTCACCTCGCCAAGTTTAAAGTTCGCAGTGGTCAGTTTGTAAGTAAAGGGGATCTGATCGCCACTTGTGGTAACTCGGGTAATTCAACAGGGCCTCACTTGCATTACGAAGTACGCTTTTTAGGACGAGCACTCAACCCACAATACACCATGGATTGGACGCCAGAGAACTTTAACTATCTTTTCGAAAACGAGAACGGAGTCAAATGGGCTCCACTGGTACAAATCATCGATGAAACAGTGCGCTTACAGGTCAATCTGACCAATACACCGTATAGTGATAACTCGGTGAGCACGGTGAAAAACGAACAGGCTTCACAGGCAGAACCTGTGGTGATTCAATAATAGCGATCAAAAAGAGCGACGTTCAGCCGCTCTTTTTACATCCCTAACTCTATCCTCTGTGGATGGAGTCATTGGCTTGCTTCAACAAATTTTGGCTCTCTTCAAGGAACTGCTGCGAGTAGTCACCGAACCAGTCACTGACTTTGTCAAAACTCTCAACAAATGCCTGTTTGTCCTTGCCATCAAGAATCTCCAAGGCTTCACCAAAACAACGGTGAAAACGCTTGATCATGTCGATATTCTCTTGAGAAGAGAGAATGATGTCACCGTACAAATTAGGATCTTGACCGAATAGTCGCCCAACCATAGCAAGCTCTAAGCGATAAATAGGTGAACTCAGCTTGAGTAGCTTATCGATATTGGGGTTTTCACGGCTAAGGTGAAGACCGTATGCAAATGAAGTGAAGTGGCGTAGTGCCTGAATCAAGGTCATACCATGATCATGCTCACTCGCATCAATCTGACATAAGCTCGCGCCCCAAATAGAAAACTGTTGCAGCAACCATTGGTAGCTCTCTTCGCCTCGGCCATCACAGTAAACAATCACCTGCTTAGCCAAACTTGGAACATCAGGACCAAACATTGGATGCAGACCAACCACCGGCCCTTGGTGCACGTTAAGCATCGCTTGCAGTGGCTTAGACTTAATCGAGGTTAAATCACACAATATACAATCTTTAGGTAACTGACCCAGTTTCTCAATCACACCTTCGGTAAGATGAATTGGAACCGTCACCACAACCATCCCAGCATTCTCAAGCATTTCATCAGCTCGATCCCAGTCTTTGCTCCCAAGCACTTTAACGTCGTAACCAGAAAGCTTAAACATACGACCAAACAAGCCACCAAGCTGACCGTGACCGCCGACAATCACCACAGAGCGAAGCTCAGGATTAAGGCATTTGAAACCAGAATCTTTCTCACTGGCATAAGATTCACGCATTGTGCGGCGAAGAATATCTTCAATGAGTTGAGGGGGCACGCCTTTCTTCTCTGCTTCTTGACGACGTGAAGCCAGCATTGCCGCTTCACGATCTGGGGCATAGATAGGTAAGCCGTGTTTACTTTTCACTTCACCGACTTTCTCGACTAACGCAAGTCGCTGGGCTAACAAATCCAAAATCTGTTTATCTACTGCGTCAATCTGATCACGCAACTCATTCAATTCAACGGCCATTGATGTTCCTTGTGCTCTTCTGCATTAGCCTTTCAAACGATTCTCTAGGAAAGGGACTAGCTCTTCATGTGCATGACGTAATAGTGCCTCAGTTGTATCCCAATTGATACAAGCGTCGGTGATAGAAACACCATATTGCATCTCACTTAACGGAATATCAGATGACTGATTGCCCTCGTTAATATGACTTTCGATCATTAGGCCAATAATCGATTTGTTCCCTTCACGGATTTGGTGGATCACATCTTCTGCAACCAAAGGTTGACGACGGAAATCTTTACGTGAGTTGGCGTGACTGCAATCCACCATCAGCGAAGCTTCCAAACCATGCTTGGCCATATCCTGCTCACATTCAGTCACAGAAACTGAATCGTAATTGGTCTGCTTACCACCGCGTAGGATCACATGACCATTTGGGTTGCCTTGGGTCGTCAGTAAAGCAACCTGACCTTCACGGTTAATACCCATAAAGCGGTGGCTTGAAGAAGCAGCTTGCATCGCGTTAATTGCCGTTGCTAAGCTACCATCTGTACCATTTTTAAAACCAATTGGCATGGAAAGACCACTCGCCATTTCACGGTGAGTTTGCGATTCAGTGGTGCGGGCACCAATCGCAGCCCAGCTGAAGGTATCTGCTAGGTATTGTGGGCTGATTGGATCCAGAGCTTCAGTGGCTAATGGAATATTCATTTCAGCCAGGTCGACAAGTAGCTCACGACCAACATGAAGACCGTGCTCAATATCAAAAGAGCCATCTAGATGTGGGTCATTGATCAAACCTTTCCAGCCAACCGTTGTACGTGGTTTTTCGAAGTAAACACGCATAACAATATACAGTTGGTCACTCAGTTGTTCTGAAAGTGCTTTAAGACGCTTAGCGTATTCCTTCGCAGCATCGATATCGTGGATTGAACATGGCCCGCATACAACAAGCAGACGGTGATCTTTCTTGTGGATGATATTCGCGATGGTTTGACGTGATTCTTGGATAGCGCGACGAGCTTTGTCACTAAGAGGCAATTTTGCCTTGAGCTCTTCTGGCGTAATCAGAACCTGTTCATCACTAATATTGATATTGCTCAATTCACTTTTTTGCATAACCTAAACCTGTATATTTATTTTTACACCAAGATTCATCCGTATCACTTGGCCTTGAATAAACATAAAATAACAGCCCAAATTTAGATTGCAACATGTAAACTAAAAAAAAACACCAATGTAAATTTAAATTTACACATGAGGTTTTGGCTGGTTTTAGCGAAGAATGATGAGATAAGCATGTTTTCTCTGCGGTTTGTTATCTAGAATAAGGGATAAATCCACACCTAATTTTATTGCTATGGATCTGATTCTTTCCCTACTACAGCAGATGTGTGTCTATTTAGTGCTGGCTTACATGCTTAGTAAGACCCCTATATTTCTGCCATTGCTGAACATATCCAACCGACTTAGCCACAAGTTGAGCGTCTACGTACTGTTCTCTCTATTCTGTATTATGGGGACTTACTTTGGTTTACAGATCAATGATGCCATTGCCAACACCCGAGCGATAGGCGCGGTAATGGGTGGACTCTTTGGTGGGCCTATTGTTGGTTTTTTTGTCGGACTAACCGGAGGCTTACACCGCTACTCACTCGGTGGCTTCACCGACGTGGCTTGTGCAATATCAACCACTGCCGAAGGATTGATTGGTGGCTTACTGCATATCTACCTACTTCGTAAAGGAAAGTCTGAACAACTCTTTAATCCGAGTGTGGTTTTTGCCGTTACCTTAGTGGCAGAAATCGTCCAGATGCTGATCATCCTGATCGTCGCCAAACCTTTTGATCAAGCGTATAACTTGGTATCTGCTATTGCAGCTCCGATGATCATTGCTAACTCAGTCGGCGCAGCCTTATTTATGAGTATTCTGCATGACAGAAAAACCATCTTCGAAGAGTATTCAGCCACGTTTTCACGGCGTGCACTCAACATAGCTGAACGTTCAGTGGGTATCCTGGCATTAGGATTTAACAGCCAAAATGCAGAGAAAATCGCTCGAATCATCTACGAAGAAACCAACGTTGGTGCTGTCTCTATTACCGACGATGAAAAGATTCTAGCCTTTGTAGGCATCGGGGATGATCACCATAAACCTAATACCCCGATCTCTTCACAAAGCACATTAGATGCGATTCAACAAAATGACATTATCTACCTCGACGGTAAGGAAAAGCCTTATCAGTGTTCTTTGTCGTCTGAATGCAAGCTTGGTTCGGCACTGATTATTCCCTTACGTGCGGGAGAACGAGTGATTGGAACAATCAAGTTGTACGAACCCAAGCGAAAACTGTTTTCTACCATCAATATGTCGATGGCTGAAGGGATTGCCCAATTACTCTCAAGCCAAATTCTATTTGGTGACTACCAGCAGAAACAAACCTTGTTATCTCAAGCGGAAATCAAACTACTCCATGCTCAAGTCAACCCGCATTTCTTGTTCAATGCTCTAAATACTATCAGTGCAGTTATTCGCCGAGACCCCGCGAAAGCAAGAGAGCTTATTCAGCATCTTTCTCATTTCTTCCGTAGCAATCTCAAGCAAGATATCGAAACCGTCACCCTCAAAGAAGAGCTTGCCCATGTGAACGCCTACCTGACCATCGAAAAGGCGCGTTTTACCGACAGGCTTGAAGTAACGATAGACATCGAAGAAAGTTTACTCAGTCGCAAAGTGCCAACATTTACCCTTCAGCCACTAGTAGAAAACGCCATCAAGCATGGGATATCAAATCTGCTATTCGGAGGCGTTGTTCGCGTCTACAGTCAGGTCGAGCAAGAGGGTTATCGTATCGTTGTTGAAGATAACTCGGGCAGTTACTCTCCCCCCGCTGATGACCATCTAGGATTAGGTATGCAAATCGTAGACAAACGTCTCACGAATAAATTTGGTCGTGCTTCGGCTCTCACTATTGAAGTAGAACCGGACAGACTTACGCGAATGAGCTTTATCATTCCCAACGAACACTCTCATTAAGGAACACCATGCTTTCAGCATTAGTCATAGATGACGAACTCTTTGCTCGCGAAGAACTGACAGAGTTGTTAGAAGAAACTGGGCATATTCAAGTTATCGAACAAGCCAGCAACGCAATCGAAGGGTTAAAAAAAATCAATCAGCTTAAACCTGACGTGGTGTTTCTCGATATCCAAATGCCACAAATAACGGGAATTGAGCTGCTGGCGATGCTCGACCCCGAAACGATGCCAAAAGTCGTGTTTGTTACGGCTTATGATGAGTTTGCCGTTCAGGCATTTGAGGATAATGCCTTTGACTATCTGTTGAAGCCAGTTGATACCCAAAGGCTTACTAAGACAGTTAACCGACTACTGAAAACACAACGAGTCAATAAGGAGCAAATTGCCGCTATCGCTCCTCCTTGTTTGGATCAGGTGCCGTGTATTGGGCTCAACAGAATCGTTATTATTCCGACTAAAGATGTCGAGTTTGCTTATAGTGACATTAGCGGTGTTCATGTTCAGACCCATGAACAGAAAGCGACGTCTCAGTTAACACTTAAAGTGTTAGAAGAGAAAACACCTCTTGTTCGCTGTCATCGACAGTTTCTCGTCAACATCAGTGCCATTAAAGAAATTAAACTACTGGAAAATGGCTTGGCCGAAATTATCACAGTCAGCAATCACCCTCTTCCAGTGAGTCGTCGTTACCTTAAAACCCTCAAAGAGAAACTCGGTTTTCACTGACTGAGCAATCAATCAAAGAGCCGCAGTCGCGGCTCTTTCAGTTAGGATTCTAAAATACGTTTCATCGCATCTGACGCTTGTCGCCACTGCTCACTGCGTTGCAGATCTTCCAAGGTAAAACTTTGCGTCTTCAACAGATTAACCGCTTCAGGCGTTTCCATGATCGGCAGATTGTCTAACACCTCAATCTGACCTTGTCGATTATTGCATAACAGCAGCATGTCACAGCCTGCGACCAATGCTTGATGAGACCGCTCTGCTGGCCCCCCCATAATCGCCGCACCTTCCATATTTAAGTCATCAGAAAAAACGATGCCTTTAAAACCTAGTTGGTAACGCAGTACTTGTTTGAGCCAGTATTCAGAACCACTCGCTGGCTGGTCATCGTAATGGGGAAAAACAACATGAGCTGGCATCATTGCATCAAGAATGCCGGCTTCGATTTGCGCTTTAAATATCGCCATATCCTGTTCGAGAATGTTATCGCGATAATCAAATGGGGTTTCTAAATGTGAGTCAGCAATCACACCACCATGACCAGGGAAGTGCTTGCCAGTTGTCGCCATTCCTACCGATTTCATTCCTTTCATGTAAGCGAGACTATGGCAAACGATGGTATCCATATCCTCACCAAACGAACGGTCTCCGATCGCTTTACACTCATGCCCCTGATCCAACACAGGCGCAAAACTAAGATCGATATCATGGGCCACCAGCTCAGCAGCCATCAGCCAACCACCTTGCTGAGCTAACTGCTCACTGTTTTCAAACTGGGCATATCTCTGCGCAGCGGGAATTCGGGAGAACCCCTCTCTAAAGCGCTGTACTCGTCCACCTTCTTGATCAACACCAATCAGAATAGGTCTCTTAGCCGCGTGACGAATAGCTTTATTTAACGCCAATAATTGCGCACTATCATGGTAGTTTCGAGAAAAAAGAATCACACCACCTACGGTTGGGTGTTCAAGAATTTCTTTATCTTCTGCAGTCAGTTCACAACCAGCCACATCGATCCATAACGGTCCCATAATTTCTCCACATCCAGCTCAATTTCGCTATGCTCCCGAGGTTATTAGGATTATTCTCTGTTTACAACGGTTAAACTTCACTGTTAGCGAAAATTGAGCATGACCACAAAAGAGTTATACATTGGCATTATGTCTGGCACTAGCCTTGATGGAATCGATACTGCACTGGTCGAGATTGACGATTGTCATATTCGCCTGTTGGAAAACCATGACCATGCCATTCCAGAGCAGCTTAAACAACGAATCCTAAATGTGTCACTGGGTCAATCAACTACGCTTCCAGAAATTGGTCACATAGATCATCAACTCGGCAAACTTTATGCGGAAGCAGTACAAGCGCTGTTGGCCAAAAGCGGACGAACAGCAAAAGAAATCACTGCCATCGGCAATCATGGTCAAACCGTCTTCCACCAACCTAATGGGGACGCGCCTTTTACCATCCAACTTGGTGATGCCAATATCATTGCAGCCCTAACGCAGATAGATACGGTCGCCGATTTTCGACGCAAAGATATTGCACTGGGTGGACAAGGTGCCCCTCTGGTTCCTGCTTTCCACCAATCAATTTTCAAATCGAATGGCTCAAGCGTTGTGGTACTCAATATCGGCGGCATTGCCAACATTTCGGTGTTAAGACCGGGGCACCCCATCATTGGTTACGACACAGGCCCTGGCAATATGTTGATGGACGCGTGGTGTTATAAACATCAAGGTATCGCGTTCGATAAAGATGCTCAGCTTGCTAATCAAGGCAAGATTGATACTGACCTACTGTCAGAACTCCTTGATGAACCTTACCTAACACTTCCAGCACCTAAAAGCACCGGACGCGAACTGTTCAACTTGCCTTGGTTAGAAAACATCCTCAACCGTTACTCAACGAAGGTTGCTGATGTGCAAAGAAGCTTGTGTGAATACACCGCGCAAACTATTGCTAATGAAGTCAAAAAATTCAAACTAGGCGATACGCCAGAGTTATTAACCTGTGGTGGCGGCGCTCATAACCCACTACTCATGCAACGCTTAGCCGAGCTATTGCCAGATTGGCAGGTGATGCGAACCGATGACAAAGGCGTCGACAGTAATAATATCGAAGCGATGGCCTTTGCTTGGCTGGCCTATCGGCGCATTCACAATCTGCCAAGCAATCTGCCTGAAGTCACCGGAGCCTCCAAACTGGCTAGCCTTGGTGTGATGTACTTTGCTGATAAATAAGGACAACTATGACTAATGATGCGCTTATCGCTGCACTTTCACATTTAGTTTCTGAAGGGCGTAATCCTGAGACCATGGATATCGACCTCTTGCCTTCAAGTGAAATCGTCAAGCGAATCAATCAACAGGACCAACAGGTTCCTCTGGCGGTCGAGAAAGTGTTACCTGAAATCGCTCAAGCCGTCGATAAAATCACAGAGGCATTTAAGAGCGGAGGGCGTTTGATCTACATGGGGGCAGGAACCAGTGGTCGTTTGGGTGTTTTAGACGCCTCAGAGTGCCCTCCGACTTTTGGCGTATCCGATCAGATGGTGATTGGACTTATCGCTGGTGGACCAGAGGCGATTTTAAAAGCGAAAGAAGGCGCGGAAGACTCATTTACCTTAGGCATCGAAGACCTTAAAGCGATCAATTTTGCTCACAATGACGTGGTGGTTGGTATTGCTGCCAGCGGCAGAACACCCTACGTGATTGGAGCGCTCGAATACGCAAACCAAATTGGCGCAACCACCGTTGCCCTGTCCTGTAATCCTGACTCTCCCATCGCCGATATTGCACAAATAGCGATTAGCCCAATTGTGGGGCCAGAAGCTCTTACAGGATCGACTCGATTAAAATCCGGAACAGCGCAAAAACTTGTGCTGAATATGCTAACGACAGCATCAATGATTCGTTTAGGTAAGAGTTATCAGAACCTAATGGTTGATGTGAAAGCGACCAACAAAAAGCTGGTTGCACGCGCTGCACGCATCGTTATGCAGGCAACTGATTGTGATAACAGTGAAGCGATTGCAACGCTCGAACAAACTCACTATGACGTTAAGGTAGCCATTCTGATGATTCTCACTGGAATGGACGTTGCTGAAGCAAAAAGTAAACTCGATAAACAAGACGGTTTTTTGCGCAAAGCGGTTCAGCTTCACCACAACGATTAATTGAATAACTAGGGGAGCAGAGGCTAACTTGCTCCCCTCTGTTATATGCGATTAACAATGGCTAGTTCTGGTATTCATTCCAGCCACGCTGCCATTCCATTCGAAACTTTTGCGCACTCTCTGTACCTTCACACACACCTTCGTAATATTGACCAGACAATCCTATCTGATAGGCGAAATCTGGGTTGCAGTATTGGCCGATACCTTCCGAGTAACCCGTTTCATAATCTGCCTGCTTAACTGCACCTAAACTTGTCAGCTCTTTATAAGAACGCTGAGTGTGACCACTGACTCCATCTTGAAAACCAATTTGATACCAGTCTCCTTGTTTTGCGAGTTGCTCAGGGCTACTCACACACGCAGTCAGAACCGTCAATATGGCTACGACAATTATCTTCCTCATTGTTTTTCCTTGACTTTATCTCCAGTGATTAATCAAACCACTAAACTTCAACAATTGCCACTCACTGACAGAAAAAACCACTTAATAGCCCAGAAAACCACTCATTTTTCTATACGACCACTCACTTCAGAAGCGAATGATGATTGCCCGAGAAAGACTTAGTATGCATGGTGAGCTTAATTAATTTCACTAAGGAACAAGTGCTATGTTGTGGTTTCTAACCTGTGTCGCGGCCCTGATAGGTGGCTACTTTCTCTACGGCGCATTCGTAGAGAAGATTTTTGGTATTAACGAAAAACGTCAAACCCCTGCGCATACTATGCAAGATGGTGTTGACTACGTTCCAATGTCGACGAAAAAAGTCTACTTGGTTCAACTACTGAATATTGCTGGTGTGGGTCCTATCTTTGGCCCAATCATGGGAGCCCTTTACGGCCCAGCAGCAATGCTATGGATTGTGGTCGGCTGTATTTTTGCTGGTGCGGTACATGATTACTTCTCAGGTATGCTATCAGTTCGCAATGGTGGCGCTTCAGTTCCAACCATTACTGGCCGCTACCTAGGCAATGGCGCAAAACACTTTATGAACATCTTTGCCATTGTTCTTCTACTGCTAGTTGGTGTGGTATTTGTTTCAGCTCCAGCAGGAATGATCACTAACCTAATTAACGATCAGACTAGCCTAAACGTTAGTATGACAACTATGGTTATTGCAATTTTCGCTTACTACATCATTGCTACCATCGTTCCTGTCGATAAAATCATTGGTCGTTTCTACCCACTATTTGGCGCACTACTGATCTTCATGTCTGTTGGCTTAATGACTGCAATTGCTTTCTCTAGCGAACACACTGTTATGGGTGACTTCCAAGTTAGCGACATGCTAACAAACCTAAACCCAAATGATATGCCTCTTTGGCCAGCTCTTTTCATCACTATTGCATGTGGTGCGATTTCAGGTTTCCACGCAACTCAATCTCCACTAATGGCACGTTGCATGGAAAACGAGAAGAATGGTCGTTTCGTATTCTACGGTGCAATGATCGGTGAAGGTGTTATCGCTCTAATCTGGTGTGCAATTGCACTTTCATTCTTCGGTTCACTAGAATCACTTTCTGAAGCAGTTAAGAATGGTGGTCCTGGTAACGTAGTATATAGCGCGTCATTTGGCCTACTTGGTGTGTTTGGTGGTGTTATTGCCTTCCTAGGTGTGGTTATCCTACCAATCACTTCAGGTGACACAGCGTTCCGCTCAAGCCGTTTAATCCTTGCTGAATACTTCAACATGGATCAAAAAACACTGCGCAACCGACTATTGATGGCAGTTCCACTATTCGTTATCGGTGGTATCTTGACTCAAGTAGATTTCGGCATTATCTGGCGTTACTTCGGCTTTGCTAACCAAACGACCGCGGTCATGATGCTATGGACTGCATCCGCGTACCTACTACGCCATAACAAGCTGCACTGGATTACCACTATCCCTGCAATGTTCATGACGACAGTGTGTGTTACCTTCATTCTCAATAACAGTTCACTAGGTTTTGATTTGCCAATTCAAATCTCAACCATTTCAGGCGTACTGTTCGCTCTTGCTGTCACAGCTTATGTAATCAGGACTTCAAAAGGCAAAGGTGAAACAGACCTAGCTGATGAAGAGAAGCCTCAAGCAGTCACAGAAACTGCGTAGCTCAAAACAAAAACGTAATGAAAACTAAGGCTCCTTCGGGAGCCTTTGTATTGTAAAGCGCGTAAAAAAGCCAGCATGAGAAGACGAAAGCTATCAACTGAGTTGGTCGTTTTGCTGCTAGTCGGTATTGGTTTGCATCGCGACAGACCTATTACTGATGTGTTTCAGGTCGTTGATCTGATAGTGAAGGGCCATAAGATAATACAATCCCCCATCTGCATACCCTTGCGCGGATGCGGTTCCACCAATAATTTGTTCGACAAATTGCTTAATGTCACTGCCCAGCATTCGCTGGGTATAAAAGAGTCACGATTTAATTAAACATAGTGCCGACTTTTTCAAAGAAGCCTTTGATTTTCTTATCGTTGAACAGTTTTTCCCAGTTCTCTATGCTTTGTTGCACGCCATGATAAGCCCAGCCTCTGCCATTATTAAGCTCAATGGCACGGTCGTATTTTGATTTTAATTCAGGCGAGAGCTTATTCTCGTTATCGCCAAAGCGTATATATTCATCCAAACTTGGGAAAATGGTTCACCTGATTTGTACTCCGTTGCATAAATCAGCGAGCCATAAGCTGCTACATTTCCGTACTTAGCAAAGTTATCGAGTAAAGTTTTTATTTCTGAATCGGACAAGCAAATTTCGTTTTGCTCAATCGCTACTCATTTACTTTCAAAGCACGCTCTCTCCGGTACACTCGTACTGCCCCAGCGATTCCCCTTTAACAACAACCTTTTCGTCGTTTGGTACAAACTATCTACCATTCGACCCAGCTCAAGATTCTTTTGATATAAAGTGGCGTTGTTGACTAAATCAGTTGAACTTTTCCTCAGTCCTGCGATCTGATCCCATGTAGTAGAAGCATGGTGGTGTCATGGGTAAGTCAAAGAATAAGATAACGAACTGGAATGAGTATAATGAAGCCTTATGTAAACGAGGCTCAGTAACGTTTTGGATTGATGACTCAGCCGTTGAAGCGTGGCAATGCAAGAGTCACCATGGCAAACGTGGTAGAGGCTTTCAATTTTCTGATACCGCTATTGAAACAGCTTTGATGATAAAAGGCATATTCTCTCTCCCGTTACGTGCGCTTCAAGGCTTTATCGATTCTATATTTACATTGATGAGTGTCCCTTTACGTTCCAAAGAGTTGCTGTTCGCTTAGGCACTGTTCTTTTATGTATGTTCCGGTCTGATTTAAACGATGCATAGCCGCAAAAA
>NZ_JBNJOH010000052.1:0-29222 GCF_050113735.1 Vibrio sp. TRT 2004
GAGCGACACACGAGGTTCGAACTCGTGACCTCAACCTTGGCAAGGTTGCGCTCTACCAACTGAGCTAGTGTCGCATTGGTTGCGGGGGCCGGATTTGAACCAGAGACCTTCGCAAGGTTTTATGAATGGCTGAGCCCGACGAGCTAGCGAATCACAACACCTATAAATTTGGTTGCGGGGGCCGGATTTGAACCGACGACCTTCGGGTTATGAGCCCGACGAGCTACCAAGCTGCTCCACCCCGCGTCCGTATTCACCATTCAAAGCATGATGAGCGCTTGTAAATTTGGAGCGACACACGAGGTTCGAACTCGTGACCTCAACCTTGGCAAGGTTGCGCTCTACCAACTGAGCTAGTGTCGCATATTCTCAAAAGAGAATTGGTTGCGGGGGCCGGATTTGAACCGACGACCTTCGGGTTATGAGCCCGACGAGCTACCAAGCTGCTCCACCCCGCGTCCGTATTCACCATTCAAAGCATGATGAGCGCTTGTAAATTTGGAGCGACACACGAGGTTCGAACTCGTGACCTCAACCTTGGCAAGGTTGCGCTCTACCAACTGAGCTAGTGTCGCATCAACAACGTTTCCGCTGTTCAGGGCTGCGAATTATAAGTGCATTTTTTTGTGATGCAAGTCCTTCATGCAAAAATAATCTATTTTTTTTCCGTTTGGATAAAAAGCGCACACCAATAGACAAACAAGCTTGATATTTATACAGAACCTAGGCTTCGCATGATGAAGTTTAAGTCTGAACAAGAGTTTAAAATGCGATGTTGTACAGCCTTTTACGCCATGTAGGTCGCAGGCCCATCACATTTTATATATAACTAGTGTTTATAAATCCCCCAAACGAATCATGCATTTAAGCGTTGTCGTAGTAGGTTCTCTTATCCATGTCATACCTCAAGCACTATTGGAAAGCCCTGATAACCCTGATTCTGGTCGCCTTCATTGTAGGATGTGGCTCGATCCCGAAACCTGTACGCAACTTGGGTAAAAGTGATGTGGATTTTGTCATGGACGTTCACGCTCGACAATTGAAAGAACAAATGGTCGAGCTAACCCGAAAACTGTATGTGCGAAATCCAATCCAGCTAAAGAAAAATCCTCAAGCAACCATAGACAGCCGTATCACACAAATTTTTGGTGTTGAAGATAGTATCGACCTCCCTCCTCTCATTTTTGACGAACTTAACGGTGTCACCGGGATTGACGCGATTTTGCTGAGTTTTGATGATAACTATCAAGGTGACAGGGTGTTTGCCGCCGTCGTCGGTTTGTCCGAGATGCTCAGACGTTCATACAACCACCAGCAAGAATTCTTTATTCTCGATTCTCTAGATGAACAATCTCTCTACAACAGCGCTCGCAATATCGAAGTGTTTGTTTGGCGTCTCTACCATCGCAAAGACAGCGAAGGTAATCCTCTCATCTACAGCAATTCCTTCAATGAAGATGGATCCGACATAAGCTTTGATCGCCTATTTTCCAAGATGGTTATGATTCAAGACATGATGGCTTTGATTGTCGCCGACAAGACGAATCGAAGCATTACTAAGGTTGTACAAGGCGTCGCTCAGTTCGCTTTCTTGCCAGTCCCTTAATCGGACTTAGCTCAGATAAAAATAGAGCCAGCAATTATGCTGGCTCTATTTTGTTAGATTGAAATAATGGTATTGCGGTAGTATTGCAGCTCTGCAATCGACTCTCGGATGTCATCCAAGGCTAAATGACTGCCTTTTTTCGAAAATCCGTCCAGCACTTCAGGCTTCCAACGGCGAGTCAATTCTTTCAACGTACTAACATCAATGTATCGGTAGTGGAAGTACTCTTCTAACTCAGGCATGTGTTTGTAGAGGAAACGGCGATCTTGCCCAACACTGTTACCGCATATTGGTGATTTGCCTTTTGGTACCCATTTTTCTAGAAATTCTATTGTTTGACGAACGGCTTCTTGCTCATCAATCTTACTATTGCGAATACGCTCGACTAAACCACTACCGGTATGGGTTGTGGTACACCATTCATCCATTTTTAGCAGTTCTTCTTCAGGCTGATGAATGGCAAGTACGGGTCCTTCAGCTAAAATATTCAATTCACTATCGGTGACAATGGTAGCAATTTCGATGACTTTATGAGTTTCAGGGTCTAGTCCTGTCATCTCTAAATCTATCCAAATCAAATTCTGATCGCTAAAGGACATAAATCGTTGCCTATTGGTTTTCTGATAAAAAAGGTACTATACCCAAATTCCGATACCCAAGATAGTTTGAGATGTTCTCCTTCTTGCTGGTATCACTCAATAAATTAATCAATTGAAGTAGAGAAACGTGGCTAAAAAGAAAAAGCTAACCAAAGGTCAGGTAAGGCGCGTGCGCCATAACCAGAAGCGCAAACTCGATCAAGAAGAGTCAATCCAGTGGGATGAATCTATGCTTGGTAACAGTAAGTCTGGCCTGGTTATCACTCGTTTTGGGCAACACGCAGATATCGAAGATCTTGAAACCGGTGACATTCAGCGTTGTAACTTGCGTCGTGGCATTGAAACCTTAGTGTCTGGCGATAAGGTCATTTGGCGTCCGGGTCTCGAGTCAATGGAAGGGATCAGTGGTGTTGTCGAAGCCGTAGAGCCTCGAACCTCTGTACTAACACGCCCAGACTACTATGACGGCCTTAAACCTGTGGCTGCCAACGTTGATCAAATGGTGATCGTTTCTTCTGTATTGCCCGAGTTATCGCTCAATATCATTGATCGCTACCTAGTTGCTTCTGAAACACTGAACATTGCGCCGCTGCTGGTTCTGAACAAAATTGATTTACTAGAAGAACAACAGCTCGCTGAATACAAAACATGGTTAGCCGAATACGAGAAAATTGGCTACAAGGTACTCTTTGTAAGTAAACAGACAGGTGAAGGCATCAAGGAGCTAGAAACCGAGCTTACCGACCGAATTAACATTTTCGTTGGACAGTCTGGTGTTGGTAAATCCAGCCTAGTTAACGCATTGATGCCTCAGTTCAATGTGGAAGAAGGTGAAATTTCTGAAAACTCGGGCTTAGGTCAACATACAACGACAGCTTCTCGCCTTTACCACATTCCCACAGGCGGTGATTTGATTGACTCACCTGGGGTGCGTGAATTTGGTCTTTGGCATTTGGAGGCGGACGAAATCACTAAAGCCTTCGTCGAGTTCAGACCTTTCCTAGGCGGCTGCAAATTCCGTGACTGCAAGCACAATGACGATCCTGGTTGTGCGTTGCGCCAAGCTGTCGAAGAGGGTGAAATCAACCAAACTCGCTTCGACAACTATCATCGAATCTTGGAGAGCATGGTGGAGATGAAAGCCAATCGCCAATATTCTCGAAACAAAAAAGCCGATTTATAATCGCAAATTTGTAAGCAAACTATCGCAACTACTGACTTTTGGGTGCAATTTGAGTAACATCTCGCGCCCAGAATATAGTCAATCAAGCAAATAACATTGGAATTGAACACAATGGATAAGATTAAAGTTGGACTGCAATATTGGATTCCACAACATGGCCTAACGCGCTTAGTGGGCAAGCTAGCTTCTGCAAAGGCTGGCGGTCTAACAACAGCGATCATTCGCTGGTTTATCAAACAGTACAACGTCAACATGGACGAGGCGCTTCACTCTGATCCTAAGCATTTTAAGACGTTCAATGAATTCTTTGTCCGTGAACTCAAAGAGGGAGCGCGACCTATCACTGAAGGTGAGTCAGTTATTACTCACCCTGCTGACGCGTGCGTGAGCCAGTTTGGTCCAATTACAGATGGAAAACTAATCCAAGCAAAAGGTCACGACTTTTCTGCTCAAGAACTGCTCGGCGGCGACGCAGCTCTAGCTGCAGAGTTTGCAGAAGGTGAGTTTGCCACTCTTTACTTATCACCACGAGATTATCACCGTGTGCATATGCCATGCGATGGTACATTGCGTCAGATGATCTACGTACCTGGCGACCTGTTCTCTGTAAACCCACTGACAGCAGAAAACGTGCCTAACCTGTTTGCTCGCAATGAGCGCGTTGTGTGTATTTTTGATACCGAATTTGGCCCTATGGCACAGGTACTTGTTGGCGCAACCATCGTAGGCAGTATTGAGCAAGTCTGGGCAGGTACGGTAACACCACCTCGTGGTAACACGGTATACAAGTGGGATTACCCAGCTGAAGGTGATAAATCCGTTATTCTCAAGAAAGGCGAAGAGATGGGCCGCTTTAAACTTGGCTCAACTGTTATCAACTTGTTTGCAAAAGATGCCATCGTGTTTGATGAATCAATGCAGAATGGTCAAGCAACCGTAATGGGTACTGCCTACGCTCATACTAAACAAGCGTAAAATGAGTACCAAACCGGTAACTGTTATCAGCCCCGAAAGTTCGGGGCTTTTTATTGACGCAAAACAAATCCCACTCAACAAATTCAATTGTTTAACAAAACTCTAGACTAGCTCTAAGACCTGACATTGTTTGTAAATTAATCTATAGCCTCATCAAGTTATCTGTGAGGTCACCTTCTCTATGCCCAAGGTAGAATCAGGAATCGTCATCAAACTCTTAGTCAGTTTCGGTCTGCCCATTGCTGTATTGTTTATGCCTATCGATTGGATTCCAATTGATGACTTAACATTGATTCAGCATCGCTTACTGGCCATTTTTCTTCTTGCTGCGCTACTGTGGGTATTAGAGCCCGTTCCAGTTTTTGCTACATCGATACTCATTATTGCGCTTGAACTGGTTATGATTTCGGACAAAGGACTCCACTTGTTCCGAACGCCACCTATTGGGCATGATCTTGGTGAATTAATGAATTACACCGATATCTTCAGCGCGTTCTCTTCACCGATCATCATTCTTTTCATGGGCGGTTTTGCTCTTGCTATTGCCGCCTCAAAGTATGAACTTGATAACAACCTTGCGCGCGTTTTACTTAAACCATTCGGCCACCAGCCTAAATTCATCATGCTAGGTCTAATGCTCATTACCGCCATTTTCTCTATGTTTATGTCTAACACGGCTACCACGGTGATGATGCTTGCACTACTTGGTCCGATTGTCGCTTCTGCACCAAAAGGAGATTTGGGCATCAAGGCTCTGGTACTGTGCATCCCTATCGCAGCCAATACAGGCGGTATCGCAACACCAATTGGTACACCACCAAACGCGATTGCACTTCAATATCTGACAGGCGAAAACAGTATCGACTTCCTTAGCTGGATGATGATGGGCTTACCGTTTGTCATTGTTCAACTGACTATTGCTTGGTTCTTGCTGCAAAAACTTTTCCCTTCCTCTCAGCAAACCATGAAACTTAAACTTGATGGTCAGTTCCAAAAAAATTGGAGAGCCATTGTGGTCTACGCTACATTCGCGACGACCATCCTGCTGTGGATGACTACTAAGATTCATGGCATGAACACCTATGTCGTCTCCATCATCCCTCTAGCCGTGTTTACCTTAACGGGCATTATGGGTAAAGCCGAACTGAAATTGATCAACTGGGATGTACTCTGGCTGGTTGCCGGGGGGATAGCGATTGGTATTGGTCTCGATAAAACAGGGCTTGCGTCAGCTCTGGCACACGCTGTTGATTATGAGTCGTTGTCCCCGATTGCCGTTGTTCTGACCATGTCGCTCATCTGTTGGCTGATGGCAAACTTTATGTCTAACACCGCAACGGCAAACTTATTGATGCCCATTGCTGCGGCTATTGGTGCCTCTATGGAAAGTCTTGCTTCTGTTGGTGGCTTACAGGCTCTACTCGTTGTCGTCGCGTTTTCAGCCTCACTGGGCATGATTCTACCAGTCTCTACACCACCAAACTCTTTGGCTTATTCAACCGGATTAATTGAAAGTAAGGATATGGCGAAAACAGGTCTCATCATCGGTGTGATTGGGTTGTCGATTGTCTATGCTGGTGCTCTGCTTCTGACTTAAGACAGAGAGTTGGGTTTGGTTGTTCTTCTCAACGAAACCCAACCCATTAAACCTTACAAATAAAATGGTTAATTAGTAAATTCAATACATGGATCACCTCAATTAACCAATTTCAGATATAAAATCAGTCGGATATAAAAGTACCCCCTTCTCACTGTCAAAGTGAGAATATGTGGCGGTCATTGCTATCCAGAGATATGCCTCTACGCCCTGTCGGCTCACTCGATAGCTTTCACTCCGCCCTTCTCGTTTTATTGTCTCTGTTATGAAGGAAAGGCAATGAGAAATACAATTAAACTAAAAATTCAGATAGCGATTGCGATCGTCATAGCGGTTGTCTCAGGAGTTCAAGCTTGGATTTCCGTCAGTCAACTGAAACAAGAAACCACCTCTGCGCTCAATAGCGAGATGGCGAATATCAGCCATGCGACTTCCCGTTACATCAGTGACTGGCTTGCTATTCGAAGCGACATGATGTTAGCCAATGAAAAAACCATCGTAGAATCAGAGGACTCCGATAGAGAGATGCTACTGACCAAACGCGCTGGTGACTTTCTTTCTGTGTATGCGGGATTTGATGATGGTTCGATCGCCTACGGAGACAAAACGGAAGATTGGCCTGCGGACTATGACCCAAGAACTCGTCCTTGGTACCAAGATGCGATGACCGCATCCGGTTTAATTATTACCGAACCTTATCAAGATTTTGATGGCAGTATTGTGGTCAGTTTCGCCAAAGCATTTTCTGGCAACAAAAAAGGCGTATTAGCCGCCGACCTGACTGTAACAAACATCATTAGCGAGGTACTCAACATCTCGCTAGATAACGATGGCTTTACTTTCTTAGTTGATGGTAACAACAACATTGTGGCCTATAAAGATGAAAAGCTCAGTCAGCAACCACTGACCAAGCTCAACCCGAACCTGACCAGTGAAAAAGTCAGCGAGTTGGTTGCAGCTTCAGCGATCTCGACCATCAGTTGGCCAGGAAAAAATGAACAACTTATCTATGTCGTCAACGTTCCGACAACAGATTGGGCCCTCGGCATAGTGGTAGACAAAGAACTGGCTTTCGCTTCAGTGACGGAACAAATTCAGTTTACCGCTCTCGCATCCATTGTGCTTTATTTGGTGATTGCAACGTTCAGTACCATTACCGTCACCCGTTTGCTGAAACCACTGCAAGAGTTGTCCGCTTCGCTTCTTGAACTCTCAAAAGGTGAAGGCGATCTCACCCAAAGAATTGAAATCAAACGTCAAGATGAAATCGGTGAAGTAGCGGAACACGTCAACCATTTCCTCGAACAGCTGCAAACCATGATTAGTGGCATCATAAATCATAGTAACACCTTAACGCAGCAAGCGATTCAGGCTAACCAACTGTCGGAGCAAGCCACTCAGCAGATAGAAGCTCAGCAAAGCGATGTGAATCAGATTGCCACGGCGATTCATGAAATGTCAGCCACTGCCGCGGAAGTTGCAAGCCATGCAGAGATGACTGCAACAGCCTCACAAACGTCATCTTCAGCCTGCCAAGATGGCCATGTGGTCATAGAAAAGAACCGCCAAGCCATTGTAGAGCTTGCAGATCAAGTCAACTCAGCATCAGGGGTCATCTCGGAGCTAGAGAGTAACACCAAGAGCATTAATCAGATTTTGTCGACCATTCAGGAAATCGCCGAACAAACTAACTTGCTGGCCTTGAATGCGGCAATAGAAGCGGCACGTGCTGGGGAACAAGGTCGAGGATTCGCGGTTGTTGCTGATGAAGTTCGCGTACTAAGCCAACGTACTCATGGCTCAACCGAAGAAATCCGCAACATGATCGAGACATTGCAAAACAACACCAAACTCGCGGTGAATAGCATGCAAAGCAGCACTTCGCTTGCAGACACAAGCGTTAACTATGCTCAACAAGCCGCACAAAGCCTCGCGGATATTACCGAAGCTATTACGGCAATCAATGACATGGCTCTACAAATTGCCAGTGCTGCCGAAGAACAACGTGCGGTGAGTGAAGACATTAGTCGCAACACTCAAGGTATCAAAGACGCATCTGACGTTCTGGCAGAACAAGCGATTCAGAGTAGTGCGAGTGCGAACAACATGCGCCACTCGGCTGAAACCATGCGAGCAGAAGTGGGACGCTTTAAGGTTTAACGCTTTGTTTTAAGTCTATTTTGATGCATATTGTCAGGCTGTATTACTCCCACATCACAAGGACATGGAGTCGATGGGTTATGAATGGCTGGCACTGGCAGCTGCGTTTTTATGGGCAGTTGCCAGCATACTCTCTGTGGTTCCGGCTCAGCACTTAGGCACGTTTGCTTATAGCCGTTGGCGTATGGGATGTACCTCCGCTATCCTCGCGTCGATTGCGCTGTTGACAGGCGGCTGGGCTAGCGTGGAAAGCAGCGCCATATCTGCGATGATGCTATCTGGTGTGATTGGTATTTTTATCGGTGATACGGCGCTATTTGCGTGCTTGAATCGTATGGGCCCACGGCAAGCTGGCTTGCTGTTTTCGTGTCACGCTGTCTTTTCTGCCATTCTCGGTTACTTCTTGTTTAGCGAGACCATGACTCATCTAGAGCTATTAGGTTCTGGACTGGTATTCTCAGGCGTATTAACGGCAATCTTCTTTGGTAGAAAAGGTCAGTCCAATAACCAATTAGAGTCCATAAATGGCAAAGTCTGGGTTGGCGTTTGCTTAGGATTATTGGCAGCCCTGTGCCAAGCACTGGGAGGCATCATCGCCAAACCTGTGATGCAAACGGAAATCGACCCCATCGCGGCATCGGCAATGAGAATGATGACTGCGTTTGCCGCACACTGCTTGTTCTATCTAACAGGAGCGAAACTCGCTCGTGCTACTCGCCCAATCAATATCAAAATTTTCTCTATTACAGCCCTTAACGGCTTCCTCGCGATGGCGGTTGGGATGACACTTATCCTTTATGCACTTCAGCAAGGGAATGTCGGTATGGTTGCTCTGCTCTCTTCGACGACACCCATCATGTTGTTGCCTATACTTTGGATTTATTCAGGTAAACGCCCTAATCGCTTCGCATGGATTGGGGCAATTGTCGCGGTTGCTGGTACTGGGATACTGGTCAGCTAGTAGCGATTATAACAATAGGTATTTCCGACTTTCTTTTTTCATTAGACAGGTGAAAATGGAGCAATTGAAGCAAATCACTCGAACGGTGTAATTTGAATACATTTTGAGTCGCGTGAAAGATAGCAACATTATTTAGCAAACAATAATTGATCTTAACCTACAGTTTTGGTTAAAAAGTGTAGTAAAATTACGCTAATTTTGTTTCCAAAGTTACTTTGAAATTTGACGAGGTCATCACTATGACAGCTAAGAAGCCAATGGCTCTAGTTATTCTTGACGGTTACGGACACCGTGAGGAAACTGCAAGCAATGCGATCGCTAACGCTAACACTCCTGTATTAGACGGTCTGTTTGCTAACAATCCAAATACTCTAATCTCTGCTTCTGGCATGGATGTAGGCCTACCTGACGGTCAAATGGGTAACTCAGAAGTAGGTCATACCAACATCGGTGCTGGCCGAGTGGTATACCAAGACCTTACTCGCATCACCAAATCAATCACTGACGGTGAATTCACCCAAACAGCCGCTCTAGTAGAAGCGATCGATTCTGCGGTAAAAGCAGATAAAGCCGTTCACATTATGGGTCTAATGTCTCCAGGTGGCGTACACTCTCACGAAGATCACATCTACGCAGCCGTTGAAATGGCAGCTGCACGTGGCGCAGAAAAGATTTACCTACACTGCTTCCTTGATGGCCGTGATACGCCACCACGCAGTGCAGAAGGCTCTCTACAACGCTTCCAAGACCTATTCGCTAAACTAGGCAAAGGTCGTGTTGCTTCTCTAGTTGGCCGTTACTACGCAATGGACCGTGACAACAACTGGGATCGCGTTCAAGTAGCTTACGACCTACTCACTCAAGCTAAAGCAGACTTCACTTACGATTCAGCAATTGCTGGTCTTGAAGCCGCTTATGCTCGTGAAGAAAACGATGAATTTGTGAAAGCAACTGCAATCAAAACGGACGACCAAGAAGATGCGGTAATGCAAGATGGCGATACCGTTATCTTCATGAACTACCGTGCTGACCGCGCTCGTCAAATCACGCGTACTTTCGTACCTGATTTTGCTGGCTTTGAGCGTGCATCATTCCCTGCGATCAACTTCGTAATGCTAACGCAATACGCTGCTGACATTCCTCTAGCTATTGCCTTCCCACCTGCTTCTCTTGAGAACACGTACGGCGAATGGTTATCTAAGCAAGGTAAGACTCAGCTACGTATTTCAGAAACAGAAAAATACGCGCACGTTACTTTCTTCTTCAATGGCGGTGTTGAATCTGAATTTGAAGGCGAAGAGCGCCAACTTGTTGCTTCGCCAAAAGTCGCTACATACGACCTACAACCAGAAATGAGTTCAGAAGAGCTAACAGAGAAAATGGTTGCAGCAATCAAATCTGGCAAGTACGACGCTATTATCTGTAACTACCCTAACCCAGACATGGTTGGTCACACTGGCGTTTACGAAGCGGCTGAGAAAGCCATTGAAGCCGTTGATGCTTGCGTAGGTAAAGTCGTTGCAGCTATCGAAGAAGTCGGTGGTCAAATGCTGATCACAGCTGACCACGGTAACGCAGAAATGATGGTAGACCCAGAAACTGGCGGTACGCACACTGCGCACACTAACCTTCCAGTTCCTCTAATCTATGTGGGTGACAAAGCGGTTGAGTTCAAAGAAGGCGGTAAACTGTCTGACCTAGCTCCAACAATGCTAGCACTGACTGGTCTAGAAATTCCTGCAGAAATGTCAGGCGAAGTATTGGTTAAATAATTTAACTGAATACCTTGATATCAAGCCCGAGCATCAGCTCGGGCTTTTATTTTTCTGATATACCCTTATCACCAGCAAGTTTTAACATTCCTCTTTCGTCTAACGAATTTGTTTGGGTATACTGATTGCCTGTCAAATAGTTAGGATTGATTTTAACAATGGCTGCCACTTACCTCCGGACAATTTCAGCCGGTAAACGACTCGTGACTCTCGGGTTAATTCTTTCTGCCTGTTCATTATCTCCTAGCTACGCTGCTACCAATGCAGAGCTAAAGGGCGTCAGTGGTGAAATCTCGCGCCAAAAAAATGCGCTCACTTCACAACAGAAAAAACTCGACTCCCTACAGCAATCGCTTAAATCGCAAGAAACAACGATTAATCGACTCGAAAACGAAATCAAACAATCCAAAGCAGCTCTGCAAAGCACCAACCAAAATATCGCGACATTAGAAAGTAAGGTCGATAATTTGGAACGAGACAAGAAAGTCCAGAGTGATAAGTTAGCTGAGCTTATTCAGACCTACTACGTCACTCAACGTGCTAAGTCGTCAGCGAACATTCTGAATCAAGGTGTTGAAGAAGACCGAATTAGCCAATACTTTCAACACCTAGCCAAACAACGTGCAAGTACAATTGCTGAGTTAGAAGCAACCGTGACCGAGCTTGAACAAAGCCGTCAACAACTTAATTTGGAAAAACAACAAATTACAACCTTGCTGAACCAGCAAACCAAACAGCGAGATGAGCTAACCAAAGCCCAAAGTCAGCGTAAGGGAACGGTATCTCAGATTCAGAAAAGCATCTCCAATGACAAAGTTTACCTCTCTGAATTGCAACGCAATGAGACAAGACTAAAAGCTGAAATTGCAAAAGCCGCCAAGAGAAATGCCGTGCCAATGGATGGCTTAGCAAAACAAAAAGGCAAACTGCCTTGGCCACTAAAAGGCACAACGCTTCATAGCTATGGCAGCCATCAAACCGGGCAAATCAAATGGAAAGGCATAGTAATCAATGCCAATTATGGGCAATCAGTCAAAGCTGTTTACTCAGGTACGGTCGTATTCGCTGACTATCTACGTGGCTACGGTCTAGTTGTGCTACTCGATCACGGCAAGGGCGATATGACTTTGTATGGATTTAATCAAAGCCTACTGAAAAAAGAGGGAGACAAAGTCGCTGTGGGTGAGAGTATCGCGCTTGCAGGAGATACGGGAGGTCAGTCTCGTCCATCCCTCTACTTTGAAATTCGCCGCAACAGTAAAACTCAAGATCCGAAAGCTTGGTTAACTCGATAACAAAAAGGCCTGCTTGTTCAGGCCTTTGAAAGGTTAAGAGTAATAGGACTCAACCGTTTCAATAAATCGTTCAAGATCCGTTTGCTCTAACGCATTTATCCCTGCCGCCGCTGCACGCCCACCACCAGATGGAAATTGGCTACATATATCCCCAGCCCCCTGCTTGTTGTTAAGCGGTGCGCGCAATGAAACGGTATAAGTTCCATCAAGATTTGTCGTTAATACCGCATGCGCTGAATCGGGATTTTGGTTGGCGAGTAAGTTGCCGTAAACGCCACTGATTCGCCGCGAAAAGGCATCATTAGGAAGCTCAAATAGACCCAATTTTTCACTGTGATACTTTGGAGCGATCGCCAGTGCCTTGTCCATATCTTGCTGATATGCAGCTCGGAGAACATAAAACGGCGAGGCTTGATCAGCAATTACCGCAAATGGATCATCATAAGCCAAAAGCTGCTGGAACAGGCGCACCGGATCAAAATGAAGGTCTTCCAACTTGGCTCCATACCCATTGTAGTTGATCAAGGTACCAAGCTCTTTCAACAGTTCTTTCTGCTGAGAAGATAACTTGGCATCATCTGCGAGTTGTTCCGCTTTGGTGATCAGGTTGTCACCATAAGCAGCCGTAATCGCCCATGCGTGAAAGCGACCATTTAACAGCTTATCGATAATAAGCGCGGTACATGTATTGGGATCAAGGTCGATATGGGGGGCTAAGTTAGCATGCTGGGGAATATCACCACACTTATGGTGATCGGCATAAAACACGCTTGCGCCTGCAGCAAGAAGAGCTTCTAGCCCCACTTTGTTTTGTTCCATTGAGATATCCAAAGCCACGACTGAGTCACCGGGGTTCACCGACAACTTCTCCAATAACTGAATATCACGCTTTACTCCAGAAACCAACATCGATGCTTTTGGCTCAGCTAGTCGGAGTTGGAGCAGTGCGATGATGCCATCGGCATCACCATTAAAAACATCATAGTGCATAAAAAAACCCATCAAAGTCGCTTTCGCTACTCTAATGGGTTAATCATCTTTGTACAATTTCAATTAGTTATGACTAAGCATGAATCGCTTTAACGCCATCTTCCAACAATTGTAATTGTTCTAGACCTTGTGCCGTCGCTTTGGGTTTGACTACCGAGATCATCTGCAGCATTCCCTGATGGATCACTTGTTCAGTAATCTGAGTTTTAGGAGACATTGCCGCTTGATACCCCAGCCAGCTTGACGCAATCAAGTGCAGAGTTGTCACTAATGACTTCATCTCACTATCAGCGACCGTCACTAGCTCTAACCCAACAAAAGCACGCATGATATTGATAAGATTGGCCTGCAACTTATCCTGTACTTGGATGTACTCCTCATGCAATTGCTCATCTCGCTGCAAGATCTCTGGCAAGTTGGCGTAGAAAAAACGATATTTCCACATCAGAGTAAAGATCGAGTCTAAATAGTGTTTAAGTAATACCAAGCTCTCTTGCTGACCCTGAATCGGCGTAAAACGTTCCAGCAACTCATTGGAGTACAAAGTAAAAATTTCGCGCACAATTTCCTGTTTATTGCGGAAATGGTAATACAGATTACCCGGACTAATATCAATATGCGCCGCTATGTGGTTAGTGGTGATATTCCTTTCACCATGCTCATTAAATAGGTCCAGTGCAGCAAGCACTATCTTGTCACGAGTTTTCATTAGTTGTTTCAATCCCTTTCCATTTCCAAAGGCAGTATAGCGACTAGTGTAACCTATAACAAAAAAGCGCCTGGTCATATCAGGCGCTTTCATTCAATTACTCAATTATTTGTGGTACGGCTTAGATAACTCATGCACCGCTTCAACAAATACACCCGCATTTTCTGGCGGCACATCTAGGTGAATACCGTGGCCTAAGTTAAATACGTGACCAGTACCCGCATCACCGAATCCTTCAAGGATAGTGGCAACTTCTTCACGGATACGCTCTGGAGATGCGTACAGCATTGAAGGATCCATATTGCCTTGCAGTGCTACCTTGTCGCCTACGCGCTTAACAGCGTCTGCAATGTTAATCGTCCAGTCTAGGCCAACCGCATCACAACCTGTAGCGGCAATCTGTTCTAACCACATGCCACCGTTTTTGGTAAACAGAGTAACAGGAACACGGCGACCTTCGTTTTCACGGATTAGACCATCAACGATTTTGTGCATGTACTGAAGCGAGAAGAGGTTGTAATCACGAGGAGTTAGAACACCACCCCAAGTATCAAATACCATGACAGATTGAGCACCCGCTTTAATCTGTGCATTTAGGTACTCGATAACACTGTCTGCAAGCTTATCAAGCAACAGGTGTAACGTTTGTGGTTCAGCATACATCATCTTTTTGATCTTAGTGAATGCTTTAGAGCTGCCACCTTCAACCATGTAAGTCGCTAAAGTCCATGGGCTACCAGAGAAACCAATTAACGGAACATCACCATTAAGATCTTTACGGATCTGGCGCACTGCGTTCATAACGTATTGCAGTTCACCTTCTGGATCTGGCAGACCAATTTTCTCTACGTCAGCTTTACATGTAATTGGATTATCAAACACTGGGCCTTCACCCGCTGCGAAGCGCAGGCCTAATCCCATAGCATCAGGGATAGTGAGAATGTCTGAAAACAAAATGGCGGCATCTAGAGGAAAACGGCGTAGTGGCTGTAATGTTACTTCCGATGCAAGCTCTGCATTCTTACACAAAGACATAAAGTCACCCGCTTCTGCGCGAGTCGCTTTGTATTCAGGAAGGTAGCGACCGGCCTGACGCATCATCCATACAGGAGTGTAGTCTACAGGCTGCTTTAGTAACGCACGAAGGTAGCGGTCATTTTTTAGTTCTGTCATTCCGTTTATCCGATTATTAGGCTCAACTTTGTGGCGGCTATTCTAACACTGTTTGGCTCTCAAAAGCTGTGTGCTTTGCAACCTAGATCAAGTTATTAACTTTTAAATCAGTGCTTAATTTGCACCCACTCATTATCAGTGTTAAAAATTTGTTTGCTAGCGAAAACTACAATTATAAACTGGACACATCGTGTTCAGCATCTCATAACGACATCTTACTTACCCCCTCCTTCTGGAGGGTTTTTTTTATTTAAAATTCAAAAACATAATTACTTAGCCAATGTGATTGTATGCTCAATTAAGGCCCTCGCAATGGTTCCTTCTGGAGCAACGGGTGGTAAATGTTCAACATCAAACCATTGCGCATCACTCAACTCGCTATAATCCGGCTTCAGCTCACCCGAATGATAATCGGCCAAAAAACCCATCATCAGACTTGAGGGGAAAGCCCAAGGCTGGCTGGAAAAATAACGAATATTGGTCACATTAATACCCGTCTCCTCCTTCACTTCACGAGCAACACACTGTTCCAACGTTTCACCTACCTCTACAAACCCTGCAATCACGGTGTACATTCCGTTACGATGCCTCGGATGCTGAGCCAGTAACAATTCGTGATCTCGTCTTACCGCGACAATAATACAAGGGAAGATACGTGGATAATGCAACGTCCGGCAATCACCACACTGCATGGCTAGCTGATTGTGATTTAAGTGATTCCGTCCCCCGCACTGTGGACAAAAGCGCAATGTCTGCGACATATGGCCATATTGAATTGCCTTGCTCATCAAAAGAAACAGGGCTTGTGGAAAGTGCAAGCAATCACGTAACGAGGTCAGGTCCAGTTCGGTATTAATGTCAGCCTCATTGAGCCAAAAAACCGGTGTATTCTCGTAGTGCCCAAGTGGAGTTGCCTGCTCGAAAGGTAGACCTAAATCATCAGCAAGACCTTTAGGAAGTTGACCATCTAACAGCCAAATGTCGCTTCCTGAAACAACACACCAATAAGCATCTTTCATACGGTTTGTATCACCTTTACGTAACATTAGCTCGCCTCTCCACTTGCAGTTCATCTATTTTACTGGCAATCTAAATTCATACCAGAGTTTGTAGTCACGCAATTTCAAGACTATAAATTTTAGTAACGACAAGAGGTTGTAACTCTGAACAAGCTTTGGGACCAAAGCGTAATGATCACCAGAGAAGTGATCCGATCATGAGGATATGGTCATGCTGAATAAATTCAAACACACACAAGAACAATGGGGTGGCTCTAGTGAAGTCATCGATCACTGGCTTGAAACCAGACAATCACTCATTGTTGAGTATTGTAAACTAGCCGCACTTCAACCCTGCTCTACTAAATCTGCACTGTCATCGCTGCCAACTCCACAAGAACTCCAAGTATTTTGCCAACATCTCGTCGACTATATCTCTGAAGGGCATTTCAAGATCTACGACATGGTAATGGACAAATGGCGAGCAACAGGATTTGAAGCAACCGACGAAATTAACCAAACTTATGGCAAGATCGTTCTGACGACAGAACCGTTGCTCAATTTCACAGACAAATATGCCGCAGTAAGTGACGAGGACACGTTGGACAGTTTTGACAGCGATATGTCTCTTATTGGGGAGATCATCGAAGTAAGGTTTGAAGTCGAAGATAAGCTTATTCAGATGATTGCCGACAGTCTGGCCGTTCCTCCCGGCGCGTAAGCGAGAAGCGGAAAAACAAGACTACCAAAGCCAACATCCTGCCGTGAAACGTTACAGAGCACCACAGGATGTCACTAAAAACAAAAAAGGCACCCGAAGGTGCCTTTTCTCATTTTTCACTCTAACGATTACTCGTCAGTAGAGAAACCAGCGTTTAGTAGTGCTGCAAGGTTGTCAGTCGCTTGTTCAGCTGAAGGACCTTCTTGCTCTTCTGCACGCTTAGCTTGACGATCTTGGTGGTAAGCGAAACCCGTACCTGCAGGGATTAGACGACCTACAATTACGTTTTCTTTCAGACCACGTAGTTCATCACGCTTACCAGAAACCGCAGCTTCTGTTAGTACGCGAGTTGTCTCTTGGAACGATGCCGCAGAGATGAACGACTCAGTTGCTAGCGATGCTTTAGTGATACCTAGTAGTTCACGTTCGAAGCGTGCTGGCTCTTTGCCTTCTGCTTCTAGTGCACGGTTAGCAATCTTAACGTTAGCGTATTCTACTTGCTCACCTGCTAGGAACTCAGAGTCACCAGCGTGAGTAATAGTACACTTACGTAGCATCTGACGAACGATAGTCTCGATGTGCTTATCGTTAATCTTAACGCCTTGGAGACGGTATACTTCTTGAACTTCGTTCGCGATGTATTGAGTCACAGCGTGGATACCACGTAGACGTAGGATATCGTGTGGAGACTCTGGACCATCTGCGATCACGTCACCACGTTCAATCTTCTCGCCTTCGAATACGTTAAGCTGACGATGCTTAGGAATCATCTCTTCGTACGTCTCACCGCCATCGCGAGTGATAATTAGACGACGCTTACCTTTCGTCTCTTTACCGTAGCTCACAGTACCTGTGTGCTCAGCAAGGATCGCAGGCTCTTTCGGCTTACGTGCTTCGAATAGGTCAGCAACTCGTGGAAGACCACCAGTGATGTCTCGGTTACCACCAGACTTCTGAGGAATACGTGAAAGCGTATCACCCACACCTACTTCTGCACCGTCTTCGATGTTAACGATAGCTTTACCTGGTAGGAAGTAGTGAGCTGGCATTTCAGTACCAGGGATCATTACATCGTTACCTTGCTCATCAACAAGTTTGATTGCTGGACGCATATCTTTACCTGCTGCTGGGCGAGCTGCCGCTTCAGTTACTTCGCTTGACGATAGGCCTGTTAGGTCATCCGTTTGACGAGAAACTGTTACACCGTCGATCATGTCAACGAATTGGATGCGACCTGCCACTTCAGTGATGATTGGCATAGTGTGCGCTTCCCAGTTCGCTACTGTTTCACCAGCTTGAACTGAATCGTTGTCGCCTTTAGTTAGTAGAGAACCGTAAGGCAGTTTGTGTTTCTCTTTCGTACGACCAAACTCATCAATAATAGTCAGTTCAGATGCACGAGAAGTGATAACAAGCTTACCATCTTTGTTCGTTACAAACTTAGCATTGTGTAGCTTAACCGTACCTGTTGTCTTAGCTTGGATGCTGTTCTCTGCTGCTGCAGTAGATGCCGCACCACCGATGTGGAACGTACGCATCGTAAGCTGTGTACCCGGCTCACCGATAGACTGAGCAGCGATTACGCCAACTGCTTCACCTTGGTTCACTAGGTGACCACGTGCTAGGTCACGACCGTAACACTGTGCACAACAACCGAAGTCCGCATCACAGGTAACTACAGAGCGAACTTTCATTCTGTCTACTGAGTTCTCTTCCATGATTTGACACCACTTCTCATCAATTAGAGTGTTACGTGGGATCAGAACTTCTTCTGTACCTGGCTTAAGAACATCTTCAGCAACAACACGACCTAGAGCTAGCTCAGAAAGTGCAACTTTAACGTCACCACCTTCGATGTGCGGCATCATGTCAACACCTTCGTGGGTGCCACAGTCGTGCTCGTGTACTACTACGTCCTGCGCAACGTCTACTAGACGACGAGTTAGGTAACCCGAGTTCGCAGTTTTCAGTGCCGTATCCGCAAGACCCTTACGAGCACCGTGCGTTGAGATAAAGTACTGAAGTACGTTTAGACCTTCTTTAAAGTTCGCTGTGATAGGCGTTTCGATGATTGAGCCGTCTGGACGAGCCATCAGACCACGCATACCAGCTAGCTGACGAATCTGAGCTGCAGAACCACGAGCACCCGAGTCAGCCATCATGTAGATGCTGTTGAATGACTCTTGTTGCTCTTCTTCACCGTCACGGTTAACTACCGTTTCAGATGAAAGGTTTTCCATCATCGCTTTCGCTACGCGATCGTTGGTCGATGCCCAAATATCGATCACTTTGTTGTAGCGCTCACCCGCAGTTACAAGACCAGATTGGTACTGTTCTTGGATTTCGCGAACTTCTGCTTCAGCTTCTTCGATCTCAGTGTATTTAGCTGCTGGTACAACCATATCGTCGATACCAACCGATACACCAGAAAGTGCCGCGTAAGCAAAACCTGTGTACATGATTTGGTCAGCGAAGATTACCGTGTCTTTCAGACCAAGCTTACGGTACGCTTCGTTAAGTAGGTTAGAGATTTGCTTCTTACCTAGCTTTTGGTTAACGATGCTGTACGGTAGACCTTCTGGCACGATTTGCCACAACATTGCACGACCGATAGTTGTATCAACTAGCTTAGTCTCTGTTGTGCTGTGACCATCTTCGTCTTTTACAGTCTCAGTGATACGAACTTTAACGCGAGCGTGTAGCTCAGCAGTCTTAGTGCGGTATGCCTTCTCAGCTTCTGCTGGGCTAGCAAGGTACATACCTTCGCCTTTCACGTTGATCTTTTCACGAGTCATGTAGTAAAGACCCAATACAACGTCCTGAGAAGGTACGATGATCGGATCACCTGACGCTGGCGACAGAATGTTGTTTGTCGACATCATCAGAGTACGAGCTTCAAGCTGTGCTTCTAGAGTTAGAGGCACGTGAACCGCCATTTGGTCACCATCGAAGTCCGCGTTGTATGCCGCACACACTAGTGGGTGTAGCTGAATCGCTTTACCTTCGATTAGTACTGGTTCGAACGCCTGGATACCTAGACGGTGAAGTGTAGGTGCACGGTTCAATAGTACTGGGTGTTCGCGGATAACTTCGTCTAGGATATCCCAAACGATCGCTTCTTCACGCTCAACCATCTTCTTAGCAGCTTTGATTGTAGTCGCAAGACCACGAGTCTCTAGCTTGCTGTAGATGAATGGTTTGAATAGCTCTAGTGCCATCTTCTTAGGAAGACCACACTGGTGTAGACGAAGGTATGGACCTACTGTGATTACAGAACGGCCAGAGTAGTCTACACGCTTACCTAGAAGGTTCTGACGGAAACGACCTTGTTTACCCTTGATCATATCAGCAAGAGATTTCAGAGGACGCTTGTTCGAACCTGTGATCGCACGACCGCGACGACCGTTATCTAGAAGTGCATCAACAGACTCTTGCAGCATACGTTTTTCGTTACGTACGATGATGTCCGGAGCCGCTAGCTCTAGTAGACGCTTCAAACGGTTGTTACGGTTGATTACGCGACGGTATAGGTCGTTCAGATCAGACGTCGCAAAGCGACCGCCATCTAGAGGTACTAGAGGACGTAGATCTGGCGGAAGTACCGGAAGCACAGTTAGGATCATCCACTCTGGTTTGTTACCAGATTGAACAAACGCTTCAACTAGCTTCAGACGCTTAGTGATCTTCTTACGCTTAGTCTCTGAGTTAGTAGACTGAAGCTCTTCACGCATCTCTTCGATTTCAGCAGGCAGATCCATAGACGCAAGTAGGTCTTTAATCGCTTCTGCACCCATCTTAGCCGTGAACTCGTCACCCCACTCTTCTAGGCGATCTAGATACTCTTCTTCTGTAAGCATCTGAGATTTTTCTAGATCAGTCATACCTGGTTCAGTTACTACGTACATTTCGAAGTAAAGAACACGCTCGATATCACGTAGAGGGATATCCATTAGTAGACCGATACGAGACGGTAGCGATTTTAGGAACCAGATGTGAGCTACTGGAGAAGCAAGCTCGATGTGGCCCATACGGTCACGACGAACTTTAGTTTGTGTAACTTCAACGCCACACTTCTCACAGATAACGCCACGGTGTTTTAGACGCTTGTATTTGCCACAAAGACATTCGTAGTCTTTTACTGGACCAAAGATACGCGCACAAAACAGACCATCACGCTCAGGCTTGAACGTACGATAGTTGATCGTTTCAGGTTTTTTAACTTCACCAAAAGACCATGAACGGATCATGTCTGGTGAAGATAGACCGATTTTGATTGCATCAAATTCTTCGGTCTTATGCTGCGCTTTTAGAAAGTTTAATAAGTCTTTCACAATCAGCTCCTGTAAGGAGTTAAAAGGAGCTCACCCGCAAAAGTGAGCACCTTCTACCAAATAATCCCGTGGGATTACTCTTCGTCTTCTAGCTCGATGTTGATACCTAGCGAGCGAATCTCTTTCAACAGTACGTTGAACGATTCTGGCATACCAGGTTCCATGCTGTGGTTACCGTCTACGATGTTCTTGTACATCTTAGTACGGCCGTTAACGTCATCAGACTTAACTGTTAGCATTTCTTGTAGCGTGTAAGCAGCACCGTAAGCTTCAAGTGCCCATACTTCCATCTCACCGAAACGCTGACCACCGAACTGAGCTTTACCACCAAGTGGTTGCTGAGTTACTAGGCTGTACGAGCCAGTCGAACGAGCGTGCATCTTGTCATCAACAAGGTGGTTCAGTTTCAGCATGTACATGTAACCAACAGTTACAGGACGCTCAAACGCATCACCAGTGCGACCATCAAACAGAGTTAACTGACCAGATTCTGGTAGGTCACCTAGTTTTAGAAGCTCTTTGATTGATGATTCATTTGCACCATCGAATACCGGCGTTGCGATCGGTAGACCGCCACGTAGGTTAGAGATCAACGTACGAACTTCATCATCAGATAGAGACGCGATGTCTACGTTCTGACGAGTTTCACCAAGATCGTAAACCTTCTGTAGGAAGTCACGGAACTTAGCTAGCTCTTGCTGCTCTTTAACCATCTGGTTGATCTTGTCACCGATACCTTTCGCTGCCAGACCTAAGTGTACTTCTAGGATCTGACCGATGTTCATACGCGAAGGTACACCTAGTGGGTTCAGTACGATGTCAACAGGTTGACCTTTTTCATCGTATGGCATGTCTTCAACAGGGTTGATCTTAGAGATTACACCCTTGTTACCGTGACGACCCGCCATCTTATCACCAGGCTGGATGCGACGTTTAACCGCTAGGTAAACTTTAACGATCTTCAGTACGCCAGGTGCTAGATCATCACCTTGTGTGATCTTGCGACGCTTGGTTTCAAACTTCTTATCGAAGTCTGCACGTAGCTCGTCATACTGCTCTGCTAGTTGCTCTAGCTGAGTCTGTAGAGCATCGTCTTCAAGCGTCAGTTCTAGCCACTTCTTGCGATCGATAGCATCTAGTTTCGCTTCAGTGTAACCACCGTCGATAAGTACAGCTTTAACACGGTTTAGAAGGCCACCCTCAAGAATCTGGAATTCTTCAGTAAGGTCTTTCTTCGCTTCTTTAAGCTGCATCTGTTCAATTTCAAGTGCACGTTTGTCTTTTTCAACACCGTCACGAGTAAATACTTGAACGTCGATGATAGTACCTGAAACAGAGTTTGGTACGCGTAGAGACGTATCTTTAACGTCTGACGCTTTCTCACCGAAGATAGCACGTAGTAGCTTCTCTTCAGGAGTTAGCTGAGTTTCACCTTTAGGCGTTACTTTACCTACAAGGATGTCACCGCCTTTCACTTCCGCACCGATGTAAACGATACCTGACTCGTCTAGTTTAGACAGAGCAGACTCACCTACGTTTGGAATGTCAGCTGTGATCTCTTCAGCACCAAGCTTAGTATCACGCGCCACACAAGATAGTTCTTGAATGTGGATAGTCGTGAAACGGTCTTCTTGAACTACGCGCTCAGATACTAAGATCGAGTCTTCGAAGTTGTAGCCGTTCCAAGGCATGAACGCGATACGCATGTTCTGACCAAGAGCAAGTTCACCAAGGTCTGTTGAAGGACCATCAGCAAGAACGTCACCACGTGCAACAGGTTCACCAGGCATCACACATGGACGCTGGTTGATACACGTATTTTGGTTAGAACGAGTGTATTTAGTTAGGTTGTAGATATCGATACCTGCTTCACCAGAGATCAACTCTTCTTCGTTCACTTTAACAACGATACGAGAAGCATCTACAGACTGGATTACACCACCACGTTTCGCTACCGCAGTAACACCAGAGTCAACTGCGATGTTACGCTCAATACCAGTACCAACTAGAGGCTTATCAGCTTTAAGAGTTGGAACTGCCTGACGTTGCATGTTCGCACCCATCAATGCACGGTTCGCATCATCGTGTTCTAGGAACGGGATAAGCGATGCAGCGATAGATACAACCTGGTTAGTTGCAACGTCCATGTAGTCAACATGTTCGCGTGGGTGTAGACCAGATTCACCTTTCTGACGAGCTGTGATTAGCTCTTCAGCAAATGTGCCTTCTTCAGTAAGAACAGTGTTCGCCTGAGCGATAACGTACTGACCTTCTTGAATAGCAGATAGGTAATCTACTTCGTCTGTTACTACGCCATCTACAACGCGACGGTATGGAGTCTCTAGGAAACCGTACTCGTTACAACGCGCAAACGCAGATAGAGAGTTGATCAGACCGATGTTTGGACCTTCAGGTGTTTCGATAGGACATAGACGACCGTAGTGAGTTACGTGTACGTCACGTACTTCGAAGCCAGCACGTTCACGAGTTAGACCGCCAGGACCCAACGCAGAAATACGACGCTTGTGCGTTACTTCTGATAATGGGTTGTTTTGGTCCATGAACTGAGATAGCTGAGAAGAGCCAAAGAATTCTTTAACCGCAGCAGAGATCGGCTTAGCATTGATTAGATCTTGAGGCATGATTGCATCAAGGTCACCAAGGCTTAGACGCTCTTTAACAGCACGTTCAACACGTACTAGACCAACGCGGAATTGGTTTTCTGCCATTTCACCAACAGAACGGATACGACGGTTACCTAGGTGGTCGATATCGTCCACTTCACCGATGCCGTTACGGATAGCGATAAGCTTCTTCATCACTTCGATGATATCAGTTTCATCAAGTGTGCCTTGCTCTTGAGCATCTTCACGTTCGATAGAGCTGTTGAACTTCATACGACCAACAGTCGATAGATCGTAACGCTCTTCAGAGAAGAATAGGCTTTCGAATAGTGCTTCAGCAGCTTCTTTCGTTGGTGGCTCGCCAGGGCGCATCATGCGGTAGATTTCTACCAGCGAAGAAATACGATCAACAGTGCTGTCGATACGTAGTGTCTCTGACATGAATGGGCCGTGGTCTAGATCGTTCGTGAATAGAACAGATAGAGCTTTATGGCCAGCTTGAGAAAGGTTAGCTAGAGCTTCTAGGCTGATCTCTTGGTTTGCACCAACAATGATCTCACCGGTTGCTTCGTTGATGTAATCTTTCGATGCAACTTTACCAACGATGTACTCTACAGGTACTTCGATGTGGTCAATGCTGTCTTTTTCAAGTTGACGGATATGACGTGCAGTCACACGACGGCCAGTCTCAACGTAAACCTTACCGTTAGCTTCGATATCGAACGACGCAGTTTCACCACGTAGACGATCAGGAACAAGCTCCATTAGAAGAGTTTGATCTTTAACTTCGAAGTTCACCTTCTCAAAGAAGATGTCCAGGATCTCTTCAGTCGTCTTACCTAGTGCGCGAAGAATGATAGATGCTGGTAGCTTACGACGGCGGTCAATACGTACGTATAGGTTATCCTTAGGATCAAACTCGAAATCAAGCCATGAACCACGGTAAGGAATAACACGTGCATTGTATAGAACTTTACCTGATGAGTGGGTCTTACCCTTATCGCTGTCGAAGAATACGCCAGGACTTCTGTGCAGCTGGGATACGATAACCCTCTCGGTACCATTGATAACGAAGGTACCATTGTCTGTCATAAGCGGAATTTCGCCCATGTAGACTTCTTGTTCTTTAATGTCTTTTACAGTACCTGCTGGCGCGTCTTTATCAAAAATAACTAGACGTAGTTTTACGCGTAGTGGCTTTGAATAAGTTACGCCGCGGATTTGACATTCTTTAACGTCAAAAACTGGCTCACCAAGACGGTAGCTAACGTATTGCAGCTCGGAATTGCCGTTGTAGCTCTGAATCGGAAATACAGAACGGAAAGCAGCTTCAAGACCGTATTGACCTTCAGGATCCTGTTCGATAAATTTCTCGAACGAATCGAGCTGGATCGATAGCAGGTATGGAATGTCCAACACTTGTGGACGAGTACCAAAGTCCTTACGGATGCGCTTTTTCTCGGTATAAGAGTAAACCATGGGGTTCCTCAGCTCGCTGATAAGTGACCCAAACTGCCTCTGGTAGTATGAGACAGTGACTAAATATCTGTTTGAGTGTAGTAGCGTTTCATTAAGAGCTAATGAAGCGTTTTTTGCTTGAAGTATGGGTGCTCAAACAGCGGAAAAATCACCCAACCCCTACAGCGCAAAAAGGCCGGTGGTTATAAAACCACCAGCCATTAGCCGTTAGGCTAAGAAGCTAAGTAATAATTACTTAACAGCAACTACTGCGCCAGCTTCTTCTAGCTGAGCTTTAAGAGCGTCAGCTTCTGCCTTCTCAACACCTTCTTTAAGAGGTGCTGGAGCGCCGTCTACAAGAGCTTTAGCTTCTTTAAGACCTAGGCCAGTTGCGCCACGTACTGCTTTGATAACAGCAACTTTGTTAGCGCCTGCAGATTCTAGGATTACGTCGAACTCAGTTTGCTCAGCAGCAGCTTCGCCAGCTGCAGCGCCACCAGCTACAACAGCAGCTGCAGCAGAAACGCCGAATTTCTCTTCCATCGCTTCGATTAGTTCAACAACTTGCATTACAGACATTTCTGCAACTGCGTCTAGGATTTGCTCGTTAGTAATAGACATAACAATTCTCTTTTAAATCAACAATAAGTTTATTAAGCAACCAGAAAAAAGCAAGGCTTACGCCGCAGCTTCTTCTTTTTGATCGCGGATAGCAGCGAATGTACGTACCAGCTTGCCAGCAGAAGCTTCTTTCATGCACATCATTAGGCGTGCGATTGCTTCGTCGTAAGTTGGTAGTGTCGCTAGTACTTCAGCGTCAGTTAGCGCGCCTTCAAATGCAGCAGCTTTGATCTCGAAGTTTTTGTTCTCTTTAGCGAAGTCTTTGAAAAGACGCGCTGCAGCACCTGGGTGCTCGTTAGAGAATGCGATTAGAGTAGGACCAGTGAATGTCTCTGTTAGACACTCATAGCTAGTACCTTCTACCGCACGACGCATCAGCGTGTTACGAACAACTTTCAGGTAAACGCCCGCTTCACGAGCTTGTTTACGTAGAGAAGTCATTGCGCCCACTTCAACGCCACGAGAGTCAGCTACAACTGCAGAAAGTGCACCACTGGCAGCTTCGTTGACTTCAGCAACAATTGCTTTTTTGTCTTGAAGGTTTAAAGCCATCTTGGATTAACTCCTGGTTGTCGTTACACCACTCACTATTATCACAACAGTGAGAGCTTAAAAGGTGCTTCCCAGAAGAAAGGTAACTATTTACATAGAGCTTTCTGTCAGTTCGGGCACCATCTACGTAGGATGATTAAGTTTGACAAGTCAAACACCTACGGTCTTGGACGGAGACTGGGTCATAATTCACAACAAATTCTAGAAGAATTTAATGAACCAAAGTTCAGCCCCAACCACAAATATTAGGCGCAGAATTATACATTAATTTCGCGCCTAATCAAATCAATTATGCTTGAGTGTTCAGGCTACCCTGATCAACAGCAACACCAGCACCCATAGTAGTAGAGATGCTTACTTTCTGCAGGTAAGTACCTTTAGCAGAAGATGGCTTAGCTTTCTTCAGAGCAACTAGAAGAGCTTCTAGGTTCTCTTTGATCTGCTCAGCAGAGAAGTTTGCTTTACCGATAGTAGTGTGGATGATGCCGTTTTTGTCGTTACGGTAACGAACCTGACCAGCTTTAGCGTTCTTAACAGCTTCAGCAACGTTAGGAGTTACAGTACCAACTTTAGGGTTTGGCATTAGACCGCGAGGACCTAGGATAGTACCTAGTTGACCTACAACGCGCATTGCATCTGGAGAAGCAACAACTACGTCAAAGTTCATTTCGCCTTTCTTAACTTGCTCAGCAAGATCTTCCATACCAACGATGTCTGCGCCAGCTTCTTTAGCTGCTTCAGCGTTTGCACCTTGAGTGAACACTGCAACGCGGATGTCGCGGCCAGTACCGTGTGGTAGTACAGTTGCACCACGTACGTTTTGGTCAGATTTACGAGCATCAATGCCTAGGTTAACAGCAACGTCTACAGACTCAACGAATTTAGCAGTTGCTAGTTCTTGAAGAAGAGCTACAGCTTCGTTGATTTCGTATTCTTTAGTCGCGTCAACTTTGTCGCGGATTACGCGCATGCGCTTAGTTAGTTTAGCCATCTTATTAACCCTCTACCACTAGGCCCATTGAACGAGCAGTACCAGCGATTGAACGCTTCATTGCTTCGATGTCAGCACCAGTCATGTCAGCAGCTTTAGCTTCTGCGATTTCTTGGATTTGAGCTTCAGTTACAGTGCCCACTTTTTCAGTGTTTGGACGGCCTGAACCAGACTTAACGCCAGCAGCTTTCTTAAGAAGAACAGCAGCAGGTGGAGTCTTAGTGATGAACGTGAAAGAACGATCGCTGTATACAGTGATAACTACTGGAGTAGGTAGACCTTTCTCTAGAGATTCTGTTTTCGCGTTGAACGCTTTACAGAATTCCATGATGTTAACACCGTGTTGACCTAGTGCAGGACCAACTGGTGGACTTGGGTTTGCCATACCAGCAGCAACTTGTAGCTTGATGTAAGCTTCAACTTTCTTAGCCATGATTATTCCTAATTTTGGGTACAAGCGCTAATCGACCGATCAGCTCCCCGTTGATACAAATTCTTTTTATTTCGCTCAAAACTTAAGCTTCGATTGAAATAATAAGGCGCGAGATTATAGTCATAATTCGCGCCTTATACAACCCTAAAAAGGTGATTTTTTATACTCTACAAATCAGAGTATTAGTCCAGTTTTTCAACCTGACCAAATTCAAGCTCAACTGGTGTCGCACGACCAAAGATCGATACAGACACTTTCAGGCGGCTCTTCTCGTAATCCACTTCTTCAACTGTACCGTTGAAGTCAGCAAATGGACCGTCTGTAACGCGTACAACTTCACCCGCTTCGTACATAGTACGTGGGCGAGGAGCTTCACTTGCTTTCTCTAGACGGTTAAGAATCGCATCAGCTTCTTTATCAGTGATAGGAGCTGGACGATCAGAGGTACCACCAATGAAGCCCATGACACGCGGCACACTGCGTACTAAGTGCCATGATTCATCGTTCATGATCATCTGAACTAGGACGTAACCAGGGAAGAACTTGCGCTCAGACTTACGACGCTGACCTGCACGCATTTCCACTACTTCTTCAGTAGGGACTAGAACTTCACCAAACAGCTCTTCCATGCTGTGCATTTTGATATGCTCACGAAGAGATTGGGCTACACGGCCTTCAAATCCAGAGAAGGCTTGAACCACATACCAGCGTTTTTTTGGAGCTTCACTCATGAATTAAAACCCTCTATACCCCAGTTGCTAGAGCGACAAGACGAACCATGATGCCGTCAATGCCCCAAAGCACTAGAGCCATTACAATACTTACAGCTAAAACGATTAAAGTAGTTTGCATAGTTTCTTGGCGAGTAGGCCAAACCACTTTGCGTACTTCCATACGCGACTCTTTTGCAAACTCAATCGCAGCTTTACCCTTAGTTGTTGTAGCAGCAACACCAAGTGCCGCAGCGATTAATACAACAACTCCTGCAGCACGAATTACTACAGACATTTCACCATACAGGTAATTACCCACAACAGCGGCAGCTAACAGAGCGAAAGTGACAATCCACTTAAAGATATCTGCGCCATTTGAGCTATCAGGAGTTTCAGCATTATTTGCTTTCATAAAACCAACCTGTCTAAGTCTTAATATAGACGACAACAACCCCGCTGTTGCAGGGCAAATCCATTAAACGACAATCTAACTAGATTGACGCACGCTTTTATTGATTGAGAAGCAACACCTCAATCAAAAAATCCTGCTTACATGTCTGTTTTCATAACAATGCAACAGACATTTTGTATAGTGCAGAAAAAGGGCATCAAATGATGCCCTTTTTGCTACTGGTTCGTCAAATCTTATTCCAAGATTTTCCGAAGACTTTAGCTAATTCGTTAGAATTAAGCGAAGATCTTAGCAACAACACCAGCACCAACTGTACGGCCACCTTCGCGGATCGCGAAACGTAGACCT